>JBEDTP010000213.1:0-13849 GCA_040119075.1 Flavobacterium sp. | reverse complement strand
AAAGCACCTAATATTAAGATGGATAACAAAGACTTTGGTATAGGTGCCCAAATTTTACACGATATTGATATTTCTAAAATAAAACTACTTTCTAATCAAACCGAACATACAAAACGTGTTGGAATGATTGGATATGGACTTGAAATAGTTGACTATGTAAATTACTAAACTAATTAAAAAAACCATAATTTTATTGCTAAAGACGATACGGTAATTATTAAAAATAGTTTAATTACTTTATCGTCTTTTTTTACAGACCATCTACTCGCAACCCAAGCTCCTGAAGCATTTCCGATTGTTAATATTAAAGCCAATGGATAATTAATTTTATTTTCATAAGCAAAAACAATTACTGCTCCCACAGTATACATACAAACCACAAAAACCTTTGTAACATTTGATTTTAAAAGAGTTAAACCATTAACATAAGGAAGGATTAATAACATTAAAAAACCTATACCTGCATTAATAAATCCACCATAAATTCCTAAAAAAAAGAAAATAACTATGGAAAGGTATAAAGTTTTACCAGTAGTTTTTTCAGTTAGCTTATTCAAACTCACTTTTGGTTTAAAAACAATTATGGTTAAAACCATAAGCATAATCAAAGCTAAAATTTTATTGAACAACTCTCCATTTATATCAATTGCTAATTTTGCACCTATAAACGAGCCTATAAAAGCTGATATTCCAAGATATAAACTAAATGGATACATCGTCTCGCCTTTACTTTTAAAGCCTTTAATAGCAGTAAATGTTTGAATTAAAATAGCTATTCTATTCGTCCCGTTTGCTACAGAAGCTGGCAATCCTAAAAAGATTAAAGTAGGTAATGTTAATAAAGTTCCTCCACCAGCAACAGTATTTAAAAATCCTGCAATAAAACCAACTGGTATAAGAAAAAGATATTCTAAAGGAATGCTCATATATCAAAATAATTATTTGGTTGCAAAGGTATTTAAATCTGTAAAAGAAAAATATTTAATAAGTATATTTTAAGATAGTACTTGAAACTCAAATTGTTATATAATTTAATAAAAAAAAGTGCTATTTTTTTATCTTTTTTATTTTGTAACTAAAAAAATCATTCTATATTTGCACTCGCAATACGGAAGTAAAGCGAAATATATTGGAGAAATGGCAGAGTGGTCGAATGCGGCAGTCTTGAAAACTGTTGACTGTAACAGGTCCGGGGGTTCGAATCCCTCTTTCTCCGCGAGCTGAAAAGCAAATGGTAACAAAACCCACTAAATTCAACAATTTAGTGGGTTTTTTCTTTTTGGGCTATATCAAATTATTCATAAAATCTCAAAGTTTAGGTGTCTTTCGAGGTGTCACTAAAATATAAAAAATTAAGTGACTCCTCTCAACGAAAAACACTGCTACAACAAGCAGTTCAATAACATATTCAAAAAATGAACATCTTGTGTGTAGTTATTAAAAATAATAAATTTAATAATAACTTTAAGGTCACCACCAATGAACACATCAGTATCAATTCTCTTTTACATTAAAAGAGCAAAAGTCAACAGTTTAGGAGTTTGCCCAATCTATGCAAGAGTTACTATCAATGCAAAACGATTTGAGTTTAGTGCCAATAAGTATATCAGTCCAGAAAAATGGTCATCAGAAGGTACTAAAGTTAAGGGTTCAAATGAAGAAGCAAGAACAATTAATAGTCATCTTGATTATTTAAAAAATCAAGTTTTAGAAGCCGAAAAAAGACTATTTAAAAAAGATATTATAGTTAGTAATGAAAATCTTAAAAACGAATTGTTTGGATTAGCTGAAACTAAACGAATGTTAGTGCCTATATTCCAAGATCACAACAACAAAATTAAAGAATTGGTAGGTAAAGAATATGCTCCAGGAACATTAGAACGCTATACAACCTCTTTGAAACATACTATTGAGTTTATGCAATGGAAATATAATATTTCTGATATTGATATTACCAAGATTGATCACGCTTTTATAACCGATTATGAATTCTGGTTAAGAAGTGTTAGAAATTGTGCGAATAACACAGCTGTAAAATACATCAAGAACTTCAATAAAATTATCAAGATATGTTTGGCCAATGACTGGCTTGACAAAAATCCTTTTGCGAACTACAAATCCAAAGTAAAAGAAGTAGAACGTGTTTATTTATCTGAAGATGAAATTCAGAATATTATCGAAAAAGAGTTTAAAACAGAAAGACTCTCTTTAGTTCGTGATATATTTCTTTTTAGTTGCTTTACTGGTTTGGCTTACATTGATGTCAAAAACTTAACAAAGTCGCATATAAGCTTTGGAATTGATGGTGAGAAATGGATATTTACACACAGACAGAAAACAGAAAGTGCTTCTAAAATTCCAATCTTACCAGTAACCCAAATGATTATCGATAAATACGAGAATCATCCACAAAGTAACAATCAAGAAAAATTACTTCCTATTCTATCTAATCAAAAAATGAATGCCTATTTAAAAGAGATTGCTGCTGTTTGTGAAATAGAAAAAGAATTAACCTTTCACATTGCCCGTCACACTTTTGCGACAACTGTAACACTTACAAATGGTGTGCCTATTGAAAGTGTAAGCAAAATGTTAGGACATAAAAACTTGCGAACAACGCAACATTACGCAAAAGTGTTGGATAGAAAAGTTAGTGAGGATATGCGTATTTTGAAAGATAAATTTAGTTCTAGTTTTAAGTTGAATACTAAAGAAGCGTAGAAAAACGTAAAAACTTAAAAATAATTTTACTACTTTTACAGCTGTGAAATTTTTAAGCTACATATTATCAATTTATTTAGTAATACTTTCATGTTTGCCATGTGCAGATGTGGAAGCATCTAATTTTACACATACTGCAAGTGAAATAGGCACAAACCACGATAATCATACACACGATCAGGAAAATGATGCATGTTCTCCTTTTTGTATTTGTAACTGTTGCGGACAAAGTGTATTGTCTTATGTACCTAAAGTAGTTTTTAATTTTCATACCTCAATTGAAGAAATTGAAACGATAAACTCTTTTTACAAATCTAATTTGTATGCCAATTTCTTTGGGAGTATTTGGCAACCACCTCAAATAGCATAATGAAGCCCGAGTAATTTCGGGTTAGAAACTTGTGTTCATAGCACAAAATAGGGCAAATTTTTAATTTGCTAATTTCTAATTCATTATAATATTTTCAATGTTAGACAAAATCATACAATTCAGTATAAAGAACAAATTCATTATACTACTTTTTACACTTGTGTTAATAGCTTGGGGAAGCTACTCTTTAAAAAACCTACCACTTGACGCATTACCAGATGTTACTAATAATCAAGTGCAAATTATTACAAATGCACCTACTTTAGCCAGTCAAGAAATTGAGCAACTCATTACATATCCATTAGAGCAATCTTTAAAAACAATTCCAAAAGTTATAGAACTGCGAAGTATTTCTCGTTTCGGACTTTCGGTTGTTACAGTAGTTTTTAAAGATGATGTAGATATTTATTGGGCAAGGAATCAAATTTTTCAACGAATAAGCCAAGCCAAAGAAAATATTCCAGCTTATGCAGGTTCTCCTGAAATGGCGCCCATTTCAACAGGATTAGGAGAAATTTATCAATACGATGTATATGCTAAAAAAGGATATGAAGATAAATACGATGCTGTCAAATTGCGAACCATTCAAGATTGGATTATCATTCCACAATTACAAGGAATTGAAGGTGTTGCAGAAGTTGCTACTTGGGGTGGTAAATTAAAACAGTTTGAAATTGCCGTTAAACCAAATACTTTAAAGAGTTTAGATGTAACCATAACTGAAATTTTTGAAGCTTTAGAAAAAAACAACCAAAATACTGGAGGTGCGTATATTGAAAAAGACCAAATGACCTACTTTATTCGTGGTGTAGGTATGGCTACCGGAAGTAAGGATTTAGAAAATGTTGTTGTAAAGAACAGAAACGGTGCACCTGTTTTAATTCGTGATGTAGCTTCAGTTAGTGAAGGATATGCTATGCGATATGGAGCAGCTACAAAAGATGGGAAAGGCGAAATAGTGGCGGGAATGGCATTAATGCTTAAAGGTGAAAATTCAAAAGCAGTTGTCGATAGAGTTAAAGAAAAAATGGCTCAAATCAACAAAACACTTCCTGAAGGTGTCGTTGCTGAAGCATTTATTGATAGAGGTAAATTAGTTGATAGTGCAGTAGGAACTGTTACTAAAAATTTATTAGAAGGTGCGTTAATCGTAATTTTTGTATTGATTTTATTTCTAGGAAACCTTCGCGCAGGACTAATTGTGGCTTCGGTAATTCCGTTGTCAATGCTTTTTGCTGTTATTCTAATGAATCATTTTGGTGTAAGTGGAAATTTAATGAGTTTAGGAGCTATCGATTTTGGAATTATTGTCGATGGTGCAGTAATTATTGTGGAAGCCACAATGCATCATTTGCAAAAACTCAAAAGACAAAAGAACTTAACCCAATTAGAAATGGATAGCGAAGTGTATAAATCTGCTTCCAAAATCCGTAATAGTGCAGCATTTGGAGAAATAATAATTTTAATAGTGTATTTGCCAATATTAGCATTAGTAGGAACAGAAGGAAAAATGTTCAAACCAATGGCAATGACGGTAGGTTTTGCTGTTATTGGTGCATTTATTCTTTCATTAACTTATGTACCTATGATGAGTGCAATGTTCTTATCTAAAAACACAGAACATAAAGAAAACTTTAGCGATAAAATGATGGCTTGGTTTGAAAAAATATACACTCCATTTTTAGACAAAGCATTACAAATCAAAAAAGTAGTTTTAGGAATTGCTGTCGGATTATTTGTTATGGCATTAGTTGTTTTCCAAAATATGGGAGGTGAATTTATACCTACAATCGAAGAAGGAGATTTAGCCATTAATGCAACGATAATGACAGGAAGCTCTTTAACGCAGATGATTGAAACAACCACTAAATACGAAAAAATTCTAAAAGCAAAATTTCCAGAAATTAAAACCATTGTAACAAAAATTGGTAGTGGAGAAATTCCAACAGATCCAATGCCTATTGAAAGTGGTGATTTAATTATTGTTTTAAAAGATAAATCAGAATGGACTTCTGCTGATAATTGGGAAGATTTAGCCAACCTAATGAAAGAAGAAATGGAAGTTATTCCTGGAGCAAACATTGAAGTTTCCCAACCCATTCAAATGCGTTTTAACGAATTAATGACGGGTAGTAGAAGTGATATTGCTATAAAGATTTTTGGGGATGATTTAGAAATACTAGATGTAAAAGCAAAAGAATTAATTTCAAAAATTAATAAAATTGAAGGTATTGGTGATTTAAAAGCAGATAAAGTAACAGGATTACCACAAATTACCATTAAATATGATTACGATAAAATTGCATTATACGGATTAAACATTACGGATGTAAATAAGATTGTCAGAGCTTCTTTTGCTGGTGAAAGTGCAGGTAAAATTTATGAAGAAAGCAAACGTTTTGATGTAGTGGTAAGAATGAATGCAGAAAATCGTAGTGATATTTCAGATGTTTCTAATCTATTTATCCCTTTACCAAGCGGACAACAAGTTCCACTGTATCAAGTAGCTTCTGTGGAATACGAACAAGGGCCAGTTCAAGTTTCTCGTGAAAACGGAAAACGTAGAATTACAGTGGGTTTAAATGTTCGTGGTCGTGATGTAAAAAGTGTAGTCGAAGAAATTCAACAAAAATTAGAAACCAATTATAAACTTCCAGCAGGATATTATATTACCTATGGAGGCCAATTTGAAAATTTAGTAGAAGCAAACAAGCGACTTTCAGTAGCTTTACCTATAGCTTTAGGTTTAATAATGGTGTTGTTATTTTTTACATTCCATAGTATGAAACAAGCAGTATTAATTTTTACAGCAATTCCATTATCAGCCATTGGTGGTGTTTTTGCTTTATGGATGAGAGGAATGCCTTTTAGTATATCAGCAGGTATTGGTTTCATTGCTTTATTCGGTATTGCAGTACTAAATGGAATTGTACTAATCTCCTATTTCAACCAACTAAAATCAGAAGGAATTACAGATCCATTACAACGCGTTTTAATTGGCACAAAAACCAGATTGCGACCAGTTTTAATGACTGCTGCTGTTGCTTCATTAGGGTTTTTACCAATGGCATTGTCAACTAGTGGCGGTGCTGAAGTGCAAAAACCATTAGCAACGGTTGTTATTGGCGGCTTATTTTCAGCAACCTTACTAACCTTAATTGTATTACCAATTTTATATTTACTTTTTGAGAAAGGTATTAAAAAAAGAAAAAAAATGTCAAATTCAATCATGACCATAATCGTATTATTTATAAGTACGTTTTCATTTGCTCAAAACAGCAAACCCATAACTTTAGAACAAGCCATTACAATGGCTAAAGAGAATAATATGGATTTAAAAATTGCCGATAAGGAAATTGAAAAACAAACAGTTCTTAAGAAAACAGCTTTTCAAGCAGATCCTTTGCAAATTGAATACATGGGTGGACAATACAATAGCGTAGATTATGACAATAATGTTAGTATTCAACAATATTTCCCCATTGGTGGAAGTACAAAAGCAAATAGACAGCTTCAGGAAGAATTAGCAAAATTGGCTGAAAAACAAAAAGCATTATCGGAATATGAAATCGAAAAAGCGGTAACTATTGCCTATTATCAATATTTATATGGTATTTCAATCCAAAAGTTAAATGATGAATTGTATGAAGTGTATTCAAAATTTCTTAAAAATGCTGAACTGCGTTTTAAAACGGGTGAGAGCGGTAGTATTGAAGCTATTAGTGCTAAAGCTAAAGTAAAAGAAATTGAAACCTTAAAAGCACAAATGCTTCTTGATTTGGTAATTTATCAAAAACAGTTGCAATATTTTATACAGACAAATGAAGATATACTTCCAGAAGCTTCAACTTCTTTAAAATATGCTAGTTCAACTGTTTTAGACGAATCCAAAGTAGAAACATTAGTAAGTGATTATTATAGCCAACAAGCTATGGTTTATGAAAAAGAAGCAAATACTTTCAAAAAAATGCGAGCACCAAAATTAGGCTTGGGTTACTTTGGTCAAACGTTAAACAAAGAATCTTATTTTCAAGGATTTACAGTTGGTTTACAAATTCCTTTGTTTAGTGGTGCAAATACAGCTCGTGCTAAAGCTTCTGAAATAAGTAAGTCACAATCGCAATTAGAATTCGATAAAACAAAATTGACTATAAAATTGCAAAAAGAAGAATTAGTAAACCAATTTGCAAAACAACAAAAAGCAATACAATATTTTGAAAACGAAGGTTTAAAATATGCAGAACAGATCATCTCTACAGCACAAAAAAGTTATGCCAATGGCGATATGAGTTATTGGTCTTACATCAGTTTTCTTAATCAAGCAATTGATATTAAAAAGCAAAACATCGAAGCAGTAAACGCTTACAATCAAAGTGCTATTCAAATGCAATTTCCATCTTTCAATAACAATTAATACTCACGATAATGATAAATATATTTTTAAAATCAAATTATAAAATAAGCTCATTTTTTAAAATCTTTCTTCTTTCTTCTTTCCTCTTGATTCTAAATTCATGTGGAGAAAAGAAAACGGAAGAAGTTCACGAAGAAGAAAAATCGGAAACAGAAGTCGCATTGACTAAAACGCAATTTGAAACAGTTGGTATTGAAACAGGTAGTATTGAAATGAAAAACCTAAATACAATCATCAAAGCTAATGGTTACACAACTGTTCCTCCACAAAACATGGCAAATGTTTCTACATTAATTGGTGGAGTTGTTAAAGAGATTTATGTGTTAGAAGGGACTTATGTAGCAAAAGGAAAAACATTGGCTACACTTCAAAACCTTGAAGTTGCTGAAATGCAAGAAGATTACAATTCAGCTGTAGCGAATATTGAATATTTACAATTAGAATACAACCGTCAAAAAACATTGAGTGAAGAAGATGTAAATCCTCGTAAAGTATTTCAAGAAGTAAAAGCAAAATTGGCAGTGGAAAGAGCAAGAGCACAATCCACTAAAAACAAATTACAAGCATTAAATGTAAGTTTATCAGGAAACTCATCTTTAATTCCAATTATTGCTCCAATAAGTGGTTATGTGGGTAAAATAGGCATTACAAAAGGAACCTTTGCAGATACAGGAATAAGTCTTTTTGAAGTAATTGACAACACACAAATGCACCTTGATTTAAATGTTTTTGAAAAAGATTTAGGTAAAATTTCTATTGGTCAAGAAGTTGATTTCGTGTTAACCAATCAATCTAATAAAGTGATTAAAGGAAAAATATTTGGTATTAATAAATCCTTTTCAAACGAAAGTAAATCGGTGGCAGTACATGCCAAGATTAATGAAAATGATACAAAAGGTTTAATTTCTGGAATGTATGTTGCAGCTAATATTAACATTACCAATCAAACGGTTCAAGCATTGCCTAAAGACGCAGTTGTGAGAAACGGAGATAAATATTATATTTATATACAAGAAGAACATGTAGAAAAAGCCACAGCTGAAAAAGCAGAAGCACACGAACACAAAGAAGGCGAAGCACATTCTGAAGAAGCTGTTGGCGAGGAAGAAGAACACGACGAAGTACACTTTAAAGCAATTGAAGTAGTTCCAGGAACAACCGATTTAGGTTATACGGAAATTAAATTTGTAGAAGAAATTCCAGCAAATGCAAAAATTGTTATTAAAGGTGCATTCTATTTATTAGCAGCGTCAAAAGGTGGTGGAGAACACGTTCATTAAAAAGGATTATAAATTATGAAAAACACTCACAAATTACAAGATGATTCAAAATGTTGTAGAATAGATGAAAAAATCAATAAAGTAGAAAAAGAATAATTTTTTATTTATTGTATTAACTCCTGTAATCTCTACCCTAAAAAAATTAGAGATTACAGGATTATTTAACCTTTATAATTTTAAAAAATATTTTTTAGCACTTTACATTGGGTATGTTTTTTTTGGAAAATAACGGTAATACAATTAGAAGAAAAAGATTAAAAAATTAGAGTCTATAAAAATCTACTTTTTAAAGACACTTAATTTATATAAATTAATAATGGATATAAATGCGGAATTAATTATAGTTTCAAAACTTATAATTTCCTTTTTTTTAGGAGCTTTTATAGGTTTTGATAGAGAAAGACACGGTCGGGATGCTGGAATTAGAACTTATGCAGCTGTATGTATAGGAGCAACTTTATTTACAGCTATCGCAGCACACTTAGTCAACAATCCAGGAGAGGCTTTAAGAGTAGTAGCAAATATCATTACAGGTGTTGGTTTTCTTGGTGCGGGAATTATTTATCGTAATAACAGTGTAGGAACATCTCACGGGTTAACAACTGCTGCTACAATTTGGTGCACTTCAGCAGTAGGTGTTGCAGTGGGATTAAATATGTTCATAATTTCTATAGTCGCATCATTAGCCTTGTATTTTTTACTTTCATTACATCATCAAAAATGGTATTTAAAATGGAAGCAAAAAATGGTACATGAGGGCGAAAAAGAAAATGACGATAATTAAAAACAACTATTATTTTATCTTAAAACTCTACTTCTACTAATGCTTAAACTATAAATTCATTTAAAAAAAGAATATACTCATACTAGTAATTAGGTCTAAATAAATTATGACCTGTTAAAATGAAATTTGAATACTAGAAAAAATGAAAAAATCAATGTTTTTGATTAAGATTTACAACAACTAATAAGAGAAATTAAATAACTAATGAATTCATAGTAAAATAATTTCTATAAACTTTAAAAATATTAATTATGCTACAACTTTTAGATTTTACAGGTAAAAATATCATAGCTACAAGAGCTAATGATTTATTAGGCCTTAGAGATTATGAAAAAATACACCCATTCATTCATAATATAATAGGTACAGGAGAAAAAGTTCGATGGTACTTTGAAATGGATGACGGTTCTATTTCTAATTCAACTGGCTTTTGGGAAGATGGTATACTAGAATTTAATTATGGAAAAATGAATTTTAAACATACTACAGATATAGAAAAAATTGCTTTAGTAGGTACAAAAAAATGGGAAAACTGTATGCGTTCAATTATGAAACCATTTACGAAAGCAACAGTGATGTATTTTGACTTGCCTGACAGAGAAAAAGCAAAAGAATGGATTATAAATCCAGATGAATATTTTTAATTTTTTTTTAAAATATTAAATTAAAAATCTATTTACTACCTAAAAAAGTATAAACACAATAATAAATATTATGCTTGTTAAAAATAATTATAATTCGATTTTATATTTTTTAAAATATATGTGGTTTGATATTTTAATCATAGTAATATATGCTATTATTATTGGGACTATAGATCATAACACATTTCTTAAAAAAATATCAATTCCGTTACCAATAACAGCTATTACAGGAACAATTGTATCTTTATTGTTAGCATTTCGAACTGCACAATCTTATGATCGCTGGTGGGAGGCAAGAAAAATATGGGGTGAAATCGTCAACGATTCAAGAACTCTTATCAGACAAATAAAACAATTTCTACCAAATACTGATAGCGATAAAGAACTTATAGACTTTGCTGAAAGACAAATTATATGGTGTTATGCCTTATCAGATAGCCTACGAAAAAAACAATTCTCAACAATTGTTTCTTTATATTTAGAAAAGAATAAAATAAAAGCTAATAATATCCCTGCAAAATTACTAAATGTACATTGTGAACAGTTAGCTTCACTAGCAACAAAATTTAACTTAAATGATAATAAGCAAGTACAGATTGACACGACAATTTCAAGATTAAATGATGCAATGGGTAAATGTGAACGAATTAAAAATACAATTTTCCCAAAATCATATAGTCTACTAATTCACTTTCTTATATATGTTCTTGCATCTATACTACCATTTGGCTTAGATGATAATTACCCTATTCTCGAAATTTTATTAACTATAATTATTCCTTTATTATTAATTGCTGTAGAACAAACAGCAATTATTATGCAAGACCCCTTTGAAAATCAACCTACAGATATACCAATGACTACGCTATGTGAGGTGATAGAAAATAACATATCAGAAATTATAAGCAATAAAACTATTGAACCTCCTAAAAATACAAATACTTATTATTTAAAATAAAACATATGAAAAATACTGAATCACAACACCACCACAAATATGATGCAAACGGCAAACAGCTTTGTTGCACACTTGAAGAAAAAATAAATAGAATAACCGATAATCAAGCGGGATGTTGCACCGTTGACTATAAATCTGAACATGCTGATGATGATGGACACGACCATTCAGGAGACGACCGCACTACATTTCAAATGTTCTTGCCTGCAATAATAAGTTTCGGCTTATTATTGTTGGCTATTGGGTTTGATAATTATTTTACCCAATCTTGGTTTACAGGTTGGGTTAGAATAGTTTGGTATGTTGCAGCCTATTTGCCAGTCGGACTTCCAGTTATAAAAGAAGCCATACAAAGTATTCGTAAAAGTGATGTATTCTCTGAATTTTTACTAATGTCTATAGCAACCATTGGAGCATTTGCTATTGGTGAATATCCTGAAGGTGTAGCGGTAATGTTATTTTATGCTATTGGAGAAATCTTTCAATCATTAGCAGTACAAAGAGCTAAAAGAAACATAAAATCCTTACTCGACCAACGACCAGATGAAGTTACTATTCTCGAAAATAATGTAGCTAAAACAATCAAAGCTTCAACGGCTAAAATTGGAGATATTATCCAACTTAAAGCTGGAGACAAATTAGGTTTAGATGGAGAATTACTAACAGATAAAGCTTCCTTCAATACAGCAGCTCTTACTGGAGAAAGTAAACCCGATTCAAAACTAAAAGGAGAAACAGTTTTAGCAGGAATGATTAATTTAAATACTGTTTCGCAAGTTAAAGTAACAACAGCTTATACAGATAGTAAATTATCTAAAATTCTGGAAATGGTGCAAGAAGCAACATCTAAAAAAGCACCAACAGAATTATTCATTAGAAAATTTGCTAAAATCTACACACCTATAGTAGTGTTTTTAGCAATCGGAATATGTGTAGTACCAATACTTTTTGTGGAAAATTATGTATTTAACGATTGGTTGTATAGAGCGTTAATCTTCTTGGTAATTTCATGCCCTTGTGCATTAGTGATAAGTATTCCATTAGGGTATTTTGGTGGAATTGGTGCAGCTTCTAAAAACGGAATCCTTTTCAAAGGAAGTAATTTTTTAGATGTAATGGCTTCTATTCAAAACGTTGTGATGGACAAAACAGGAACTATGACTGAAGGTGTTTTTAAAGTACAAGAAGTCGTTTTTAAAGCTGATTTTGACCAAAATGAAATACTTCAATTAGTAAACGCTTTAGAAAGTCAAAGTACGCATCCAGTAGCAACAGCAATACATGATTTTGTTGGAGAAATAGATAGTAAAATCAGTCTTGACGAAGTTGAAGAAATTGCAGGACACGGTTTAAAAGCAAATGCAAACGGAAAAGAAGTATTAGTGGGTAATTTCAAACTAATGGATAAATTTTCAATTAAATATGATATAGATCCATCAAGTATTGTCTACACGCTGATTGCTGTTGCTTACGATAAAAAATTCGTTGGTTATCTTACCATTGCAGATAGTATAAAAGAAGATGCACAAATCACAATTGATAAATTAAAAGCATTAGGAATCAAAACTACTATGTTAAGTGGAGATAAAAACAATGTAGTACAATTTGTGGCTCAAAAATTAGGAATTACAAATGCCTTTGGCGATTTATTACCAGAAGATAAAGTAAATAAAGTCAAAGAAATTATAGCCAAAAACGAAACGGTTGCTTTTGTGGGCGATGGTGTTAATGATGCTCCAGTAGTAGCTTTAAGTAATGTGGGTGTTGCAATGGGAGGTTTAGGAAGTGATGCAACAATTGAAACAGCAGATGTAGTAATTCAAGACGATAAACCTTCAAAAATTCCAATGGCAATAAATATTGGAAAACAAACCAAGAAAATTGTTTGGCAAAATATCACTTTAGCTTTTACAGTAAAAGCGATAGTTTTAATTCTAGGTGCTGGTGGTTTAGCAACGATGTGGGAAGCCGTTTTTGCCGATGTTGGAGTCGCTTTATTAGCAATATTAAATGCAGTTAGAATACAACGAATGAAGTTTTAATCTTGATTTTTAACATTTTTTTTAAAATATTTAATTTGTTTTGATTAACTTTGGTATGTTTTAGAACAATAAATGAAAAAATCTTACATCATAATAATTTTGTTTTTAGGAATATTTTTTATTCCTAATAATACTTTTGCTTGTGGTAGTGATAAGCAATCTTGTGAAAAAGAACTTTCCACTACTAAAACAAAAGAAAAAAGCTGTTGTGATAATAACAATGATGATAAAGGATGTAATGGAAGTTGTGGTCACTCAAAATGTGGCTGTCCTTCAACTACTATAAGTAGTTCAACATCAATTATACTTTCATACAAATCAAATAGTATTTTTAACTTTACATCTTTAAATAAAGTTAAATTTTTCTACAAAACACCTTCAGTTTTAGAAGGTCATTCTTCTATATGGCTTATTCCTAAAATAAGCTAAATTTAAAATTTGACAGCCATACTTATGTCAAATTTATAGCATTTGCTATTTTTTTATAACAGTCTTTTGAATCTTAAATTCTCATGTTAAACATGCTTATTTAATTCATTATAGCTGCTATTCAATTTAAATTTATTTCAAAAATTCATTCAAAAAAAAATCTTTTTGAATACTAAAATCATATAAAATGAAAAAATCATTAGTAAA
>JBEDTP010000212.1:0-13973 GCA_040119075.1 Flavobacterium sp. | reverse complement strand
AGGAAGAACTATTTGTCCTTTAGAATCATAAATGCTAATTCTATTTTTATCGAAATATTTTCTGTTTTTAGATGCTGAGGGGGTTAAGTCTTCTTTAATAATTGTTGGAGGCACTGTCCAAGTTGGATTAAAAACAAAATTTGAAAGTTTTGAACTTATTATGGGGGTTTCTCTACTTGGTTTTCCAACAACTACTCTTCGCTCTGCAATGGTATCATTATTTACAACATAGGAAAGTTTATAATCAGGAAGATTGATTAATAGATACTCTTCTCCAAAATTATCTGGAAACCACCTCCACCTTTCTAGGTTGGCATAAATTTGTTCTCTTCTTTCGTTTTGAGTAATATTTAAAGCCTTTAATGTTCCTTGTCCTATAATACCATCAGGGTTTAATCCATGTCTTTTTTGAAATTTTTTTACTGCAATTACTGTGTTTTTATCATAAACAGGTGTAATTATACTATCTCTATTTCTAAAGTCCTTCCAATAAATTAAGTGTTTTTTTATTTGAACTATTTCATTAAGAGTGTCGTTTGGTTCAATTTTATCCTTTAAATAAACCTTTTTTAATTTGTATTCAGGTAATTCGTTTAAAGCGATTAAACTCTTTTTAAGAGAAACATAAGTTGTGTGTTGGGGTTTAAGTTCTTTAAAAGTGCTTGCAATCATTCTTAGTTTGATGGCTTTAAACAATACATCTGATAATGCAATAGATTTTTGTGGGATATCCCAATTTTCGTAAATATCTTTTGGGTTTGTTTTACCGCAATGCAAGTGAGTAGCTAATTTTTGAAAAGATTCTGTTAGGGAAATATCATAAGCAAAAATTTCTGAATCATTCATGTTAGCTCTCTTTTTTTCTAATTCAACTATTTGTTCATAATTGTAGTCATTTGGGATTAATCCTTCTTTATAGCAAAACTTTATTTCATTAATTAAATCTGCTCTATTTTCTTTATTGTACCAAATTTCATACTCATCAAATTTTTTATAATATAATTGAATACTATCATTCTTTTTTTTAATTAAATCTAAGTCTATAGGCCTTATTTTAGTATGAGTTATAGGGTCTTCTAGTGGTAATTTTACCTCTGAAGTTAGTTTTTTATCATTTTTACAATTGATAAAAAAAAGCAGTATAAAAATTGAAAGTATTTTATTTATCATAAACTTGAATTAACGCATTTTAAAGTAATAAATATTTTAATACTAAATTGAAAAATTCTGTTAAAAATCATTTAATGCCGGCCTAAGGTTATAATATCAAAACTTATGCCAATAGTTTTAAAGATGTTTTAATAAATGTTCAGTAAATTTAATTAAGTTTAATGTTTTGTATCTTAGTTGTTTATAGAGTGTGTGTGCGTTTATTTGAGTTTTGAATTAAAATTAATTGTAAATTTATTTAAAAAAAACTTGCATTGAATTATTTTTTTGAATTATATTTGCACACCAAAAAATGCGAAAGTAGCTCAGTTGGTAGAGCGTCAGCCTTCCAAGCTGAATGTCGCGAGTTCGACCCTCGTCTTTCGCTCTAATTTATTGAAAGTACCTTATGCGAAAGTAGCTCAGTTGGTAGAGCGTCAGCCTTCCAAGCTGAATGTCGCGAGTTCGACCCTCGTCTTTCGCTCAAAAAAAGTCCTGCAATTTGCAGGACTTTTTTATTTTATATTATTTAGTTCTGTTTCCGGAGCTAATTCTATTGGCTTCTTGTTTTGAGAAAATAAACGAGCTGTTAAGTTACCTTTTAGTTTTATTGAATTTCCACTAACCTCAAGCCAACTGCCCTCTCTTAAGCCTAAAACAGGTTGAGGATTAAATTTATGAAATTCATTAATTCTAGTTTCTCTAGTTTCTCCCATATGGGTAGAATTATTATCTGGGTCTAAATAATGGGGGTTAATGTTAAAAGAAACAAAACCAAAAGTTCTAAAACTTGGAGGATAGATAATAGGCATGTCGTTAGTAGTTCCCATTGTCAATCCACAAATATTACTTCCGGCACTCGTACCTAAATAAGGAATTCCATTATTAATTGTTTCTTCAATACTATCTAAAATATTGTTTCTATATAATTCAGAGACTAATAAAAAAGTATTTCCTCCACCAGTAAATATGGCTTCTGAAGCTTGTACAGCATCTATAGGATTTTCAAATTCATGAATTCCCTTTACATTAATATTTAATTTTTGAAAGGCCTTTGAAACTATTTTAGTGTATTCATCATGTGTAATTCCTCCTGGTCTTGCATATGGGATAAATAATAATGTTTTTACGTTTTTGAAATGCTTTTTTAGAGTTGGGAGCAAATAGTCTAAATAATCCCCGCCATGCAAGGTAGAAGTGCTAGCTATAATTAATTTTCTCATATTTCTGTTTTTAAAACTCCAAAGTTATCATTTTGTTTAACATAACTTTACCACGCTTTTAATATTTATTTTTGAATGTTGCTCTTACATTTACAAATATTAATTAAATAAGCACATTATTAAAAAACTATATTTTTTATTGTTTTTCATTTCAATTTCATTGTCGGCCCAAAACGACACAATATTGAAAGGTAAAATCACCTCAGATTCTTCAAGTCTAGAGGGTGTTCACGTAATTAATCGTTCGCAAAAAAAAGGAACAACTACTTCACAAGGAGGTTATTTTATATTAAAAGCAAAAGTTTCTGATACTATTATTTTTAGTGCAGTACATTTAAAAGCAGTACAACATATAGTTAAAAAAGAAGATTTTGGACAAGATTTACTGTTTGTAAAAATGGAAGCTTTAGAGACAGCTTTGAATGAGGTTGTAGTAACACAATATAAAAACATAAATGCGGTAGCTTTAGGAATTGTACCTGCAAATCAAAAAACATATACACCAGCAGAGAGAAAGTTATACACGGCAACTGGTGGTGGGAATAGATATGGATTAAGTACATCAGTTTCTTTAGATGGGATTATAAATGGAATTTCAGGTAGAACAAAAATGTTAAAAAAGGAAATTCAGATTGAAAAAAAGGAATTTTTGCTTGAGTCTATTCGATTAGATTTTAGTGATAAATATTTTACAGAAACTCTAAATATACCTGAAGATTATATATCTGGATTTGTCTATTATTTAGTTGAAAACCAAAAATTTGTGTCAGTTTATTCTAAAAATAATAAAACTGCTACTGAGTTTGTTTTAGCTGAACTTTCAGTTGAGTATTTAAAATTCCTTCCAATGGAAAGTAGTGAAACTCAATTTAAAGAAGAATCTATATCTTTACCAAATGAAAAATAAATATAAAATAGTTGTACTATTTGTTGTTCTACTTTTAGTAAGTTCATTTTCGCTTCATAAGTTTTATGTATCGGTTACGCAAATAGATTTTGTGCCAAAAAAACAACGTATTGAAATTACTTCAAGAATTTTTATTGATGATTTTGAAAAGGTATTGAAAAAAAAATACAATAAAGATTTCTATTTGTCAACCAAAAAGGAAATTCCTGAAACGAATGATTATATTCAAAAATATCTTGAAGAAAAGTTTAAGCTGGTAATTAATAATAAGCCTTATAAAGTTACATTTATAACAAAAGAAGTGGAAGATGATGTGTTAATTTGCTATTTAAAAGTGCAATTCTCTGAAAAAATAACTACTTTCGAAATCTTTAATTCAGTTCTTACAGAAATCTTCGATGAACAAAAAAATATAGTTCATACAGATATAAACGGTAACAAAAAGAGCGTTTTGTTGACATATAGCGAACGTTCAATTTTATTAGAATTTTAAATAACCCAAAAATGAGAAAATCAATCTTATTTTCTTCGTTTTTAGCAATTGCGGTTTCCTTCACTTCAATAGCTCAAGATACAAAAACGGAAGAAAAGAAAAGAGAACAAGGACATTATAACGAAAATAAGTTTCGTCAAATGTACGATATTATGGCCACGCCTAATATGTTTAGAACAGCTTCTGGAGCTCCAGGACCAGCCTATTATCAGCAAAAAGCTGATTATAAAATGGATATAGAAATTGATGATAAAAATCAAAAACTATACGGAAAAGAAACAATTACATATTATAATAATTCTCCGGAGTCTTTAGAATATTTATGGGTACAATTGGATCAAAACATGCGCGCACAAAATTCTAAAACGCCACTTGTAGAAAGCCAAAGAATGGATCCTGCGTTGCCAGCTGATAAATTCGCAAAGAAGTTTATGGAAAATGGTTTCGATGGAGGTTTTAATATTGAATATGTAAAAGATAAATCAGGTAAAAATATAAGTTATACCATCAATCAAACAATGATGCGTATAAACTTGGCAACTCCTTTAAAACCTGGCGATAAAACAGTTTTTTCAATTAAATGGTGGTACAACATCAATAATTATCAAATTGACGGAGGCCGTTCTGGTTACGAACAGTTTCCTGATGGTAATAGATTATATGTAATTGCTCAATTTTTTCCAAGAATGGCAGTTTACAGCGATGTAGAAGGTTGGCAAAACATGCAGTTTTGGGGAAGAGGTGAGTTTGCCTTAACTTTTGGAGATTATGAAGTGAACATTACTGTTCCTGCAGATCACATGATGGAAGCAACTGGTGAACTTCAAAACAGAAAAGAAGTATATACTTCAGAGCAAATAAAAAGATGGGAATTGGCTCAAAATACTTTTGATAAGCCAGTTTTAATCGTTACTCAAGCGGAAGCTGAGGCTATGGCAAAAGGATTTTCTGATAAAAAGAAAACATGGAAGTATAAAGCAAAAAATGTTAGAGATTTTGGTATTTCAACTTCTAGGAAGTTTATGTTAGATGCAATGGCAGTTCAATTGGCTTCAAATAAACCAATGGCTGTTTCAATTTATCCACCAGAAGCAAATCCGCTTTGGGGAGAATATTCAACTAGAGCAGTTGCTCAAACTTTAAAAACATATTCTAAGCATACGTTTGATTACCCTTATCCAAAAGCAGTTTCTGTTTCGGCAGAAGATCAAGGAATGGAATATCCTATGATTTGCTGGAATTTTGGTCGTCCTGATGCTGATGGAACGTACACAGATAGAGTAAAATATGGAATGTTGGGTGTAATTATTCACGAAGTTGGACATAATTTTTTCCCAATGATTGTTAATTCTGACGAAAGACAATGGACTTGGATGGACGAAGGTTTAAATACATTCTTAGAATACTTAACAGAATTAGAATTTGATAAAGACTTCCCAACAGATAGAGGCCCAGCAGCTAAAATTGTTCCTTATATGAAAGGGAATCAGCAATATTTAGAGCCAATTATGTCGAACTCTGAAAATATTTACAATTTTGGAGCTAATGCTTACGGAAAACCAGCGACAGGTTTAAATATTTTACGTGAAACAATTATGGGACATGAATTATTTGACCATGCTTTTAAAACTTATGCTCAGCGTTGGAAATTTAAACACCCAACTCCTGAAGATTTCTTTAGAACAATGGAAGATGCTTCTGCGGTTGATTTAGATTGGTTTTGGAGAGGTTGGTTTTATTCAACAGATTATGTAGATATCGCGCTTAAAGATGTAAAAGAATATTACGTTTCTACCGAACCTACTTCTAAGTTAAAAAACTATAGAGTAAGAACTGGTCGTTTTACTTATGATAATGGCCCGTTTCTTTATTTAGTTGATGAATCTAATGAAGATTTTAATCCTGCAACTAAAAAAGCATTTAATATTGATGAAGTTCAAATGATGGAAGATTATGTGGCTAAAAATTATACTGCTGAGGAAAGAGCAAAATTAAAAGCACCAAAATTTTTCTATGAAGTAGAATTTGAGAAATTAGGAGGTTTAATGATGCCAATTATTGTTGAGCTTCAGTTTGAAGACGGAACTTCAGAATCACATACTTTCCCAGCTCAAATTTGGAGAAGAAATAATGAAACGTCTAAAAGAGTTTTTGCTACAGAAAAAAAAGTCATTAAAATTCAATTAGATCCAAAATTAGAAACTGCAGATATTGATACAAACAACAACGTTTGGCCAAGTACTGCTGTAAAGTCTAAATTTGACGAATTAGAAAAAAAATAATTTTTTAAAAAGTATATTATTAAAACCTCGAATTTTATAATTCGAGGTTTTTTATTTTAACGAAGATTTTTGAAGTTCACATAAAAATCTTTGTAACTTTGTTTCAAATAAAATGTAATTCAATATAAAATGTTTGGAATAGGTGGAGGAGAACTAATTTTTATAGTTCTTATTGCAGTAATGATTTTTGGTTCAAAAGGTATTCCTGATGTGGCTCGTTTTTTAGGGAAAACAATGGCGCAAATTAAACACGCTACAAACGATATTAAAAGCGAAATTAACAACAGTGCCAAAGAAAACGGAATGGATATGAATTCTTTAACAGGCGGAATTTCAGAAGAAATACAAAAAGCCAAAGATGGAATTTCTAAAGCTGTTAATCCATTAGAAAATATTGGTTCAGATATTCAAAATCCTATTCAAAAAGCGAAAGAAGATATTGAAAACCTAACCGGACCTATTAAAAGACAATTATAATTTGGAACAATTACTTAACTTAGATAAAGAATTATTTGTTTTCTTAAACGGATTGGGTTCAGAATCATTTGACGCTTTTTGGAAAATAATTACAAAACAGTTCCATTGGGCTCCATTTTTTCTAGGTATTTTTTATTTATTGCAAAAAAAAGTAGGTTGGAAAAACTTCGGAATCATTCTTCTTTTTTTAGTGCTTTTAATTACGTTTACCGACCAAATTACGAATCTTTTTAAATATTCATTTCAACGATTACGACCTTGTAACGATACAGATGTAAATCAAATTGCAAGAATTGTTGAGCATAGAAATTCATATAGCTTTTTTTCTGGTCATGCTGCAAATTCAATGGCTTCAACGCTATTTATTTTCTTAATTATTAGAAAATATTATAGCTACTCATTTCTATTATTCTTATTCCCTTTAATTTTTGCTTACAGCCGAATTTATTTAGGATTGCATTTTCCATTAGATATTTTATCAGGTTATGTTTTTGGAATCCTAACCGGACTTTTTTTTTATAAACTCTATCAAGGTTTTATGAGGAAATATCCAATCTATAGTATTGATTTGTAGATGCAAAAGTTTATGAAAAACTTTAATTATATAATTTTATTCTTTTTATTGATTTCTTGTAATTCTATTCATGAGGAAAACTTTGAAACATTAAAAGGTGAATGGCAAGTCACAGAATTTTATCATAAAGATGATAATTTAAGTTTAAAAGGGCTTTATTTAATTGGTTTTGAGAATAATAATCATTCATGGATAACAAAACTTGAAGATAAAACAAATGATTTTGTTTCTTCTGATTATAGAATCTATAAAGATGAAGATAGTTTAAGAATGATTATTCAAAACTCTGAAGACTCAAGATTTGATGGTGTTTATGATTTATATATTGATACAATTCAGAAATTTAATTACCAACAAATTATTGAAATAACACTTGATAGTAAAAGCACTTATTTAAAAGCTATCAGACTTAAAAATAAATAAACAACTTACTACTTCACCCTAGTCACCGTCAAACCATCACGAATAGGTAATAAAACCGTTTCTACACGTTCGTCTTCGTTAATTAATTTATTATATTCTACTAAAACTTTAGTGCTTAAGTCTTTCGAATTTAATTCTTCCAAAACTTTTCCGCTCCACAACACATTATCCGATAAAATAATTCCTCCAGGATTCATCATTGGAACAATCATATTAAAATAATTAATGTAGTTTTCTTTATCGGCATCAATAAAAACCAAATCAAATTTTTTGTTTAATGTTGGGATAATTTCCAAAGCATCACCTAAATGTCCTTTGATTTGCGATGCATATTCCGAAGCTTCAAAATATTTCTGTTGAAAATCAAACAATTCTTCATTAATATCAATAGTATCTAAAAAACCATCTTTCTGCATTCCTTCTGCTAAACATAAAGCTGCGTAACCAGTATAAGTACCAATTTCTAAAATATTTTTCGGATGAATTATTTTCGAAAGCATACTCAAAACTCTACCTTGAAAATGTCCACTCAACATTCTAGGTTGCAAAATTTTCTGGTGTGTTTCGGTATTCAATTTTGCTAAAAGTTCTGGTTCTTTTTGGCTGTGATTGGCTACGTAGTCTTCTAATTCTTCCGAGATAAAATGCATGATGATTTAATTTTTCAAAAAACAAAAGTACAACTTTCAATAGCAATGACAATTTTTATGTCAAACTTCAATTTTTTGGAACACAGATTGGTCAGATTATAAAAATTATTCAAATTTCTTATATCCGTGTTCTAAAAATATTCTAACAAATAAATTATCGAATAAACAAAAATACAAATTCCAACACTTCTAACTTCTAATTTCTGAATTCTAATTTCTAAATTCCTAACTTTGCACCATGCAAATTACAAAAAGAGACATACGAGCTTTAACAAAAGAACAATTAAGAGATTTTTTTGTTGAAAATGGAGATAAAGCTTTCCGTGGAAATCAGGTGTACGAATGGTTGTGGAGTAAAAGTGCGCATACATTTGAAGATATGACTAATGTTTCCAAAGAAACGCGTGCAATGCTTGAAGCGAACTTCGTAATCAATCACATTAAAGTAGATACGATGCAACGCAGTTCTGATGGAACCGTGAAAAATGCAGTGCGTCTTCATGATGATTTAATTGTAGAAAGTGTGTTAATTCCAACGAAAACGAGAACAACAGCGTGTGTTTCAAGTCAAGTTGGTTGTAGTTTAGATTGTAATTTTTGTGCAACAGCTCGTTTAAAACGTATGCGTAATTTGCAGCCCGATGAAATTTACGATCAAGTTGTGGCCATAGATAAAGAAAGTCGTTTGTATTATAACCGTCCGTTATCGAATATTGTTTTTATGGGAATGGGAGAACCTTTAATGAACTATCCAAATGTTTTTAAGGCTATCGATATGATTACGTCTAACGAAGGTTTAGGAATGTCGCCAAAGCGAATTACCGTTTCTACTTCTGGAGTTACTAAAATGATTAAAAAAATGGCAGACGATGAGGTGAAAGTCAAGTTAGCCGTTTCTCTGCATTCAGCTATTGAAGAAATTCGAAACGAAATCATGCCTTTTACCAAAAGTTTCCCGTTACCCGAATTACGTGAAGCTTTGGAATATTGGTACCAAAAAACAAAAAGTAAAATTACTTACGAATATGTAGTTTGGAAAGATATTAACGACAATAAAGAGTCGATTGATGCCTTAGTAAAGTTTTGTAAATACGTTCCGTGTAAAGTCAATTTAATTGAATACAACGCAATTGATGATGGAAATTTCCAACAAGCTTCTGAACAAGCAACTAACGACTATATCAATGCTTTAGAACGCAACGGAATTGTAGTAAAAGTACGAAGAAGTCGCGGAAAAGATATCGATGCGGCTTGTGGGCAATTGGCTAATAAATCATAGTCATTGCGAGGAACGAAGCAATCTTTTAAGTAGCTAATCCAGCTATTCATTACAAGTTTTCTACAAAAATGGTGTTTTTGTAAACTATAAAAAAAGCTTCTTTGGTCGCTTTTCTACAGTAACAAAAACTGCAATTTTTCACAAAAAAGCTTTTCACTACTATCTGGGCTAAAAATCACGTATTACTTTGTTCGCATCGTAGTTTTTATTTACTTTTGGTAACGGAATGAAAATAGTAGAGCAAATAAAACAACCCATCGCAAATGAAATGGAACTTTTTGAAAAGAAGTTTCACGAATCGATGTCTTCAAAGGTTGCGCTCTTAAATAGAATTACCTATTATATCGTCAACCGAAAAGGAAAACAAATGCGACCTATGTTCGTTTTTCTTACCGCAAAAATGGTTGGTGACGGAACTGTGAATGAAAGAACGTATCGAGGTGCTTCGGTTATCGAATTAATTCATACCGCAACTTTGGTGCACGACGATGTAGTAGATGATTCGAATAAACGAAGAGGTTTTTTCTCCATAAATGCACTTTGGAAAAATAAAATTGCAGTTTTAGTTGGCGATTATTTACTTTCTAAAGGATTGTTACTTTCTATAGATAATAACGATTTCGATTTACTGAAAATTATTTCTGTTGCCGTTCGTGAAATGAGCGAAGGCGAATTATTACAAATTGAAAAAGCTCGTCGACTTGACATTACCGAAGATATTTATTACGAAATCATCCGTCAAAAAACAGCGACTCTTATTGCTGCATGTTGTTCGCTTGGAGCTTGTTCTGTTGTTCCAGAGAATAAAGAAGTTGTCGAAAAAATGCGCAAGTTTGGCGAATTAATTGGAATGGCTTTTCAAATTAAAGATGATTTATTCGATTATACCGATGATGCTATTGGAAAACCAACAGGTATTGATATCAAAGAACAAAAAATGACATTGCCATTAATTTACGCATTGAATAATTGTTCTAAGAAAGAAAAAAGTTGGGTAATTAATTCGGTAAAAAATCACAATAAAGATAAGAAGCGAGTTAGAGAAGTTATTCAGTTTGTAAAAGACAAACAAGGTTTAGTTTACGCCGAGCAAAAAATGGTTCAATTCCAGCAAGAAGCATTAGAATTGATTCAAGATTTCCCAAATTCTCCATATAAAGATTCATTAGTTTTAATGGTAAACTACGTTATTGAAAGAAAGAAGTAGTCAAGAGCAATTTTAATTTCAAAATTCAAGAACAAATATCAATTTCAATTTTTTCATTTGCGCTTGTACTTGAAATTTGTATTTTATTTTTTGTGGAATAACTCTGCAACTTTGTATCTTTGAAACTTTGTGATTATAAACTTTCTAACTAAAAAAATTGATTTCAAAATCTACCATAGAAAATGTATTTGAAACTGCTCGAGTAGAGGAGGTTATTGGCGATTTTGTAAATTTAAAACGTGCGGGTAGTAACTTAAAAGGCTTGAGTCCTTTTGTAGATGAAAAGTCACCTTCTTTTATGGTGTCGCCTGTAAAGCAAATTTGGAAAGATTTTAGTTCGGGAAAAGGCGGAAATGTTGTTACTTTTTTAATGGAGCATGAGCATTTTACCTATCCAGAAGCTATTAAGTTTTTGGCTAGAAAATACAATATTGAAATTGAAGAAACCGTTCAAACGGATGAAGATGCTGCAATAGCAAATGAAAAAGAAAGTATGTATTTGGTTTCTGAATTTGCTCAAAAATATTTCCATAATACACTATTAAATGTAGAAGAAGGAAAAGCAATCGGACTTTCGTATTTCAAAGAAAGAGGATTTACTTCAGAAACAATCAAAAAATTCGGATTAGGTTATTCGCCAGAAACTTGGGATGCTTTTACCAAAGAAGCGCTTGGCAAAGGGTATAAATTAGAATATTTAGATAAAACCGGACTTTCAATCGTTAAGGAAGACAAGCAGTTTGACCGTTTTAAAGGACGTGTAATGTTTCCTATTCAAAGTATGAGCGGTCGTGTTTTGGGTTTTGGGGGTCGAATTTTAACCAATGATAAAAAAGCGGCTAAATACCTTAATTCTCCAGAAAGTGATATTTACCATAAAAGTAAAGTGCTTTACGGAATTTTTCACGCCAAACAAGCAATTGCCAAACAAGATAATTGTTATTTGGTAGAAGGGTATACCGATGTAATTCAATTTAACCAAGCAGGAATAGAAAACGTAGTTGCATCTTCTGGAACTGCTTTAACTCCCGATCAAATTCGTTTGGTAAGCCGTCTGACTAAAAATATCACCGTTCTTTTCGATGGTGATGCTGCGGGTTTAAGGGCTTCTGTTCGTGGTATAGACTTAATTTTGGAAGCTGATATGAATGTGCGTGTTTGTGCATTTCCAGAAGGAGAAGATCCAGATAGTTTTGCTAAGAAAATGCCCTACGAAGAGTTGGTAAAATATTTGGAAGAAAACGCTATGGATTTTATCCAATTCAAAGCTTCTATGTTAATGAAGGAAGCTAAGAATGATCCAATTAAAAAAGCCGATTTAATTAGAGATATGGTTATTAGTATTTCTAAGATTTCTGATAGAATTAAACGTGAAATTTACATTCAAGAATGTTCAAGAATAATGGATATTTCTGAAGAAGTTTTATTCAATACTTTGGCTCAATTGGATAAGAAGGATGTTTCTGATGCCAATAAAAAATTCAAAGAAGAACAAAAAACATTTGATGTAGTTCGAAATAATGAATCAGTTTCTAAAACTAAAGTTGATATTCAGTTTGAATTAGAGCATATCATCATTCAAATATTATTGCTTTATGGAAATGTTGAGCAAGAATTTGATGATGTTTTATTAAAGCCAGATGAGGATGGTGAATTGAAAGAGGTCATTGAAAAAAACAAAGTAAAGGTTTACCAAAGAATATATTTGAGCTTACAAGAAGATGAAATAAGTTTGTCAAATCCTTTGTTTCAAAAAATATACAAAGACTTAATTGATTATTATAATCAGAATGAAACCTTTGTTTTAGAGCAATATTTAATGCGTTTAGACGAGGAAATTGCGCAAGAAGTTACCACGGTTTTAATGAATGAAGAACGCGAAGTGCTTCATAACTGGGAATCGCAAAATATTTTTGTAAAACAAAAAGATGCAACTATTGCTCAATATGTAACTGAAACAATTTTAACGTTAAGATGGTATTGGGTAAATAATATTATCGATGATTTAAAAAATCAATTAAGTACAAACGAATCTGAAGACAATTCAGAATCGTTGTCTATGGTTATGGCTTATCTAGGTTTAACTAATATGTTCTCTCAAAAGCTTGGAAGAGTAATGAGTAGATATTCTTAAATAATCTCTAAACTTTTCGCTTTATTTAATAAATCTACCAAGTTAGTAACACTCAATTTGGCTAATAAACGCAATTTGTAAGTACTAATAGTTTTTTCGTCTAGCCCAAGTATTTGAGCAATTTCTTTGTTCTTTTTACCGTCGTTTAAATAACGCAGCACTTCGATTTCTCTTGTAGATAATTTCTTAAATAAACGATCTGATTTTTTACCTTTTTTAAGTTCTTCAATTGTTTTTTTAACTTCATCGCTAAAAATAACAATTCCGTTTGAAACACGTATAACCGTAGTTTCAAGTTCTTTTAAGGAAGCGGTTTTCAGCAAATAAGCAGACACACCTGCCTTTATTGCGGTAGGGGCATACATTTTTTCGGAGACTGATGTGAAAAGTATAATCTTAGAATCAGGATATTCTTTAATTAAAGACTTTAAATCTCTAATACTAGACAAGCCGTCTAGTTCTAAATCAACAACTACAACGTTAATTGATTTAGATTGTAAAGTGTTCTGTAATGAATTAAAATCACTTACAGATGCAACAATTTCAACGGAATTACTGTTATTAAAATATGATTTAATTCCATGTTGCACCACAGGATGGTTGTCGGCAATACATACTTTTATCATAACTTCAATTGGTTTTTCGGGGTAAATAGCATATCAAAGTTAATGAAAAAAAACGTAAATACTTGTTAAATAATTATATATTCTTTATTTTTTTAGGAATTTTACAAACAGGAATAGGTTGCATTTTGTGTTGATTGATTTTATTAAGGCGTTCATATATCTTAAAAACTTCAACTTTTCGGCCTTTAAAATCACTTTCTTTTTTACCATTTTCCATTGCTTCCATTGCCCATTCGAGCTCATCGTAACTTGCTCCTAATTGATCTTCATCGCTTCTGTCATCACCAAATAAGCCATCGGTTGGTTTTGCAACTAAAATACTATCAGGAACATTTACATGTTTTGCAAGTAAACGAACTTCGCTTTTCATTAAATCTGCAATCGGACTAATATCTACTCCGCCATCGCCATATTTTGTATAAAAGCCTACGCCAAAATCTTCTACCTTATTCCCTGTTCCGGCAACTAAAAATCCATTCAATCCAGCATGATAATATCAAGTAGTCATTCTCAGTCTAGCTCTTGTGTTAGCTAAGGTTAAATTTAAAG
>JBEDTP010000211.1:0-14010 GCA_040119075.1 Flavobacterium sp. | reverse complement strand
ATTTTTATTTCAAATTATTTGTTGCGTTTATTCCTGCAGTAATTTTTGGGTTACTTTTAAATGATTTTATTGACGGTTTATTAGAAAGCCCAATTGTTGTTGCTATTTCCCTTATCATTGGAGGAATTTTACTTTTAAAAGTAGACGAATGGTTTGGAGATTCTGAAAACACAGAAATATCGTATCTAACTGCTTTAAAAATTGGTTTTTTTCAATGTTTAGCAATGATTCCTGGTGTTTCTAGAAGTGGCGCAAGTATTGTGGGAGGAATGAGTCAGAAATTATCTCGAACTTCAGCAGCCGAGTTTTCATTTTTCTTAGCTATTCCTACCATGTTAGGAGCAACCGTCAAAAAATTATACGATTATTATAAAGCAGGATTTGAAATAACTAATGATCAAATCAATTTATTAATCATTGGAAATGTTGTAGGTTTTATTGTCGCTTTAATTGCAATAAAATCATTCATTGGTTACCTTACAAAACATGGTTTTAAAATGTTTGGTTATTATAGAATCATTGCCGGAATTGCCATTATATTCATTCACTTTTTTGTGCAAAAGTTAACTATCATTTAATGACTAAGGAGGATATTTTAGAAGGTCAAGTTTTATTGATTGACAAGCCTTTGACTTGGTCATCATTTCAGGCTGTTAATAAATTAAAATACGCTTTAAAGAGAAAATACGACTTGCCAAAAAAATTTAAAATTGGTCATGCCGGAACTTTAGATCCATTAGCAACTGGCTTATTAATTATTTGTACAGGAAAATTTACTAAAAAAATTACCGAAATTCAGGCGCAAGCCAAAGAATATACTGGAACAATTACTGTTGGTGCTACAACTCCTTCTTATGATTTAGAAACAGAAGTTGACGCAACTTTTCCAACAGAACATATCACTAAAGATATAATTACAGAAACCATCGAGAAATTTTTGGGAGAAATTGATCAAAAACCACCTGTTTTCTCAGCCATTAAAAAAGACGGAAAACGACTTTACGAACATGCTCGTGCAGGAGAAGAAGTTGAAATTAAATCTCGAAAAACAACTATTCACGAGTTTGAAATTACTCGAATTGCACTACCTGAAATTGATTTTAGAATTCAATGCAGTAAAGGGACTTATATTCGTTCAATTGCTTATGATTTTGGTTTAGCACTTCAATCTGGCGGACATTTAACAGCCTTAAGAAGAACAAAAATTGGCGATTATAATGTTGAAAATGGAGTTACACCGGAAGTTTTTGAAAAAAACATGTTGGATGAAATTTAAACTTTTGATTTTCTTCATAATATCACAAATTGGTTTTTCACAAAATGTAAAACTAAAAACAGGTGATATTATTTTCCAATCCATGAATTGTGGCCCGTTATGCGATGCAATTAATCAGGTTACTGAAGGCTACAAAGGGCATGATTTTAACCATCTGGGGTTGGTTTATATTCAAAATGATTCTATTTATATTATTGAGGCAGCAGGAAGTGCCGTTCAATTAACTTCTCTTGAAAAATTTAAATCCTACACAAATGAAACTATGTTTGTAGGAAGATTGAAAAGAAGATTTAGAAAATTTATTCCTGAAGCAGTTTCATTTTCATTAAAACAAATCGGCATTCCTTATGATGATGCTTATTTGTATAATAATGGCAGTTATTATTGTTCAGAATTAATTTATGATGCTTTCTTAGATGCATACAAAAAGCCTTTTTTCGAATTACAACCCATGACATTTAAAGCTCCAAATTCTAATACGTATTTTGAAGCGTGGCAAGAATATTATGATAGTTTAAAAATGGAAATTCCAGAAGGTCAGTTAGGCTGCAATCCAGGCGGAATTTCCACTTCTGCTAAATTGAAAATTATTGGAACTTTAGACTAAAGCTTCTTTAGCCATTAAAGCCATTATTTCATTTTGAGTTGTAATTCCTTTATCGTGCAAATACCATTTTTGCAATTCAATTTTAACTGGTTCATCTACTACTCCATTTGCTGCTTTATAGTCCGCAATAAGTTTTCTTGCGGGTTCAGGCCTTGGTCCCCATTGTGCTAAAACCACATGCGAAACTGCATCAATAATAATTAATTTAGGAATTGCTCTTGCTCCATCTGTCAGAAACTTATTCATCAAATCGTCATTATCATCTCTTAAAACAATTTTCAAGTCAATAGAACTCGAAACTTCTGCCATTTTATTAATAATGGGTAAAATTTGAGCAGCATCACCACACCATCCTTCTGAAATAACCAACCAAATGTATTTTTTAGAGAACTTTTCTAATTGCGCTCCAATTTCCGGAACCACTTTTATGGTTTTATCAAGGCGCTTTAATCTCGATTCATTTAATTCTGAATAATGCAACAAATCTTCAGTTTGTGTATGACCAGTAGATTTTCCTTCTTGAATTAATTTTGAAACGTGTGCTCTATATGTTTTATATGAAAAACCATTTTCTAATGATTTTTGTATTAATTTTTCCATTCTAATTATATTTACTTAGCAAAAATAATTCTAATTTTGAAAACAGTATGTAAGTTTTATTACATAACTTAAAAACTAATTATGGATTTAAATTCTAAAAATATTGGTTTAGTACTTTCGGGCGGAGGTTCTAAAGGAATTGCACATGCAGGGGTTTTGCAATTTTTAGAAGAACAAAACATTAAACCTTCTATAATTAGCGGAACAAGTGCAGGAGCAATTATTGCGGCACTTTATGCATTTGGAAAAACCCCAAATGAAATTCTTAGTTTTTTTAAATCAATATATTTCTTCCATTGGAGTCATTTTACATTAAAGAAACCAGGAATTGTTGATTCGGAATCTTATAAAGAATATTTCGATAAAATTTTTGGTGAAACTAAAATAGGTGATCTTGAAACACCTATTATAATTACTGCAACAGATATCGTAAGAGGAAGATTAAAGATATTTAAACCTGAGACTAAGCTGTCAGATGCTGTATTAGCCTCTTCAGCATTTCCAGGAGTAATTTCACCTTATAAAATTAATAAAGTTCTATATAGTGATGGTGGAATCTTAAATCATTTCCCAACCGATTTAATACAAGGAAGATGTGACAATATTATTGGCATCTATGTTAGCCCTATTCAAGATATTGTTGAAAAAGATTTAAATTCAATTAAAGCAGTAACAACTAGAGCTTTTGACCTACTTTCTGCACAAGGAAATTATCAAAAATTTGGTTTGTGTGATTTGGTTATAGAACCTAAAGAGCTCTCAAAATACAGCACATTTGAAACCAACAAGACAAAAATGGATACCATTTTTAAAATTGGTTATGAAGAAGCAAAAAAGTCATTTGAAGAATTAAACGTATAATTTAAACTACATTTTTTTTGCAATAGATATATATTTATATTTGCATCGTAAAAAACAACAAAACAAATGAAATATAAAAGGATTCTTCTTAAACTAAGTGGTGAGGCTTTAATGGGCGATAGACAATATGGAATTGATCCAATGAGATTGGCGGAATATGCACAAGAAATAAAGCAAATTCATGAAAAAGGGATAGAAATTGCTATTGTTATAGGAGGAGGAAATATTTTTAGAGGAGTCGCTGGTGCTAGTAATGGAATGGATAGAGTGCAAGGTGATTATATGGGAATGCTTGCTACAGTCATAAACGGAATGGCTTTACAAGGTGCTCTTGAAGAGGCAGGAATGCAAACAAGACTACAAACAGCATTAAAAATTGAAGCCATTGCTGAACCATACATTAAAAGAAAAGCAACACGTCATTTAGAAAAGGGCAGAATTGTAATTTTTGGTGCTGGAACAGGAAATCCTTATTTTACAACTGATACTGCAGCTGTTTTAAGAGGAATTGAAGTTGGAGCAGATGTCATATTAAAAGGGACTCGTGTAGACGGTGTTTATAACGCTGATCCGGAGAAAGACAAAACAGCGGTGAAATTTGACTATATTTCTTTTGAAGATGTATTAGCAAAAGGACTTAACGTAATGGATACAACTGCTTTTACATTAAGTCAAGAAAATAGATTACCTATCATTGTATTTGACATGAATAAAGATGGTAACTTACTAAAGGTTTGCCAAGGACAAACAATAGGAACAACAGTAACAATATAATTAGAAAAATAGATATTAAGATTTTTAGAAGGTTTAGATAAACTTACCTAAAAATCTAACAATCCAAAAATCTGAAAAAATGACTGAAGAAATTAATTTTATAATAGACGAAGCAAAAGAATCAATGAATGGATCTATTGCTCACTTAGAAAAAGAATTTTTAAACATTAGAGCAGGAAAAGCTTCTCCACAAATGCTAGGTGGGGTTTTTGTAGACTATTATGGGTCGCAAACTCCTTTGTCTCAAGTAGCAAACGTTAATGCCGCAGATGCTAGAACATTAACAGTTACTCCATGGGAAAAACCAATGTTGCAAGCCATTGAAAAAGCAATTATGATTGCAAATTTAGGCTTAAACCCAATGAACAATGGAGATAATATTATCATTAATATTCCACCATTAACCGAGGAAAGAAGAAAAGACTTAGCTAAACAAGCAAAAAGTGAAGCTGAAGATGCAAAAATTGGTATCAGAAATGCACGTAAAGATGCTAATAACGATATTAAAAAAGAAGAAAAAAATGGAACTTCAGAAGATATTTGTAAATCCGCAGAAGAAGAAGTACAAAAATTAACAGATGCTTTTATCAAAAAAATAGATGAAATTCTTTCTGTCAAAGAAGCAGAAATAATGAAAGTTTAACAATGTCAAAATCCCGAGTCCTTCGGGATTTTTTTATTTAAAAAAACTGTACTTTAGCAACTTAATTTCATTAAATGAGACCAATTCTATTATTTGTATTTATTTTTCTTAGCAACCTTTCAATAGCACAAACCAAAATCAACGGACAAGTCATTGATTTTGACACAACTATACCTGTTGCCTTTGCAAAAATCACTTACGAAAGTAAAACATTCACTACAGATTGGGAAGGTAAATTTACAATAGAAGTCTCTGATTTTAAAAAGCCTGTTTATGTTACTTATAAAGGATACTATGAAAAATCATCTTATCCTGTAAACAACGGAAAACTTTTTGTAGTAAAAATGATTACTAATATTAACATCAAAAACAATGAAATTTATTCTGATCAAAAGGTCAATTTAATTGTTAAAAAAGTTTATGATAACCAAGATAAAAACGATCCTGAAAAAGCACTTTTAAACTTTCAATATAAAAATTATGAATATCTTCAAATTAGTGCAAATCCAGACAGTATTTCAGGTAAAATTGACACTATTCATAAAAGAAATTTTTTTGGAAAACACAAAATTAAACTAGACTCATCAAATTATCGATTTAAAAAATTAGTTGAGAAAAATCATATTTATCAAACAGAAAAAGTTAATTTAATTCAACAAAATAAAAACATTCAAAAAGAAATAGTTTTAGCAACTAGAATGGCTGGCTTTAAAGAACCTATCTATGAATACTTAGGTCTAAAACTCTTATCTTACTCTGTTTATGAAAATCCCTTCGAAATACTTGAAACCCCTTTGCAAAACCCAATTTCAAATATTGGAAGAAGATTATATGTTTATAATTTAATTGATAGTATTCAATACCAAGGTCGAAAAACATATAGAGTTTATTTCCAACCTAAAAAAATCCGTTCAAATAGATTAAGAGGCCTTTTACATATTGACGCAGAAAGTTTCGCTATATCAAAAGCACAATTTAGAATTTATGGCATTGTAAATATTGAGGCAACTTATACTTTTAATTATTTAAAAGAACAAGGACTTTGGTTTCCTAAAAAGAGAAAGTTTTTTGTAAAAAAAGGAACTAATAACCAAGATTTAAAGATTTTAGGAAGCACCATAAAATTCAACTCTAGCTCTGAAGAGAAAATAAGCAAAAATGCAAGTGACAGAGCATATTTAACAATAGAATCTACTCCATTTGATTTAGAAATTGGTAAAGAACAAGTAATTAACGACCCAAAAATTAAAATAGATTTACCTAAAAGCAGCTTTAATAAGAGTGATAAATATTGGGCTGAGTTTACAAAAGATTCAATTGACAAAAGAAAATTGAAGACTTATATTTCAATCGATAGCCTATCTACAGCAAACAGAATTGAACACAAGCTTTTTTTAGGAAAAAAAATATTTAACGGCTATGTACCTATAAATATTATTGATTTAGACTTAAGAACTCTTGTTAAATATAATAATTATGAAGGTTTTAGATTAGGGCTTGGAGGAGTAACTAATTCAAAATTATCTGAAAAATACAAACTTAGTTTTTATGGTGCTTACGGTATAAAAGACAACGAGTTTAAATACGGGATTTCTCCATCTTATTTATTGAACAAAGAAAGTGAAACTTGGATTAGTGCTTCTTATTCAGACGATGTAAGTGAGTTGGCTCAAACAAGTTTTGTAACCGATTCTAGAAAGTTTAGATTATACGATCCACGACCTATCAATATTTCAACTTTTTACAATATTAAAACTGCTGCTGTAATTTTGGAAAGCAAAATATTGCCAAAATTAAATAGTTACTTTTCTATATCTCAAAATGAAATTGAACCATTGTTTGACTATACTTTTGTAAATAATGGAACTAACTACAAAGAATATTCTATTTCTTCAATATTACTTGGCCTACAGTGGAATCCTTTTAGTAGTTATATGAACACACCATTAGGAGTAATTGAAATCGAAAAACGTCATCCTAAATTTTCATTGCAATACACGCAAACACTTCCAGATGTTCTAGGAAATGATTTTACTTTTTCAAAAATAGATTTCAAAACATTTTATGAATTACCCTATTTATCAGGGCAAAAAAGTTCAGTTTTATTTCAAGGAGGAATTGCTTTTGGTGATGTACCTTTAACTCATTTATACAGTGTTGCGCCAAACAATATTAACAAAGATGCCATTTTACAGCGTTTAACTTTTGCAGGTAAAAACAGTTTTGAAACCATGTATTACAATGAATTCTTTTCAAACAAATATACTTCGTTGCAACTTAAACACACATTTAATAAAATTGATCTAGGATATAAAATTGCGCCTGAATTTTCTATAGTTACCAGAATGGCTTGGGGAGAAATTAATAAAGAAAATCAACATCTTGGGTTGGCTTTTAAATCTCTTGAAAAAGGTTTTTTTGAAAGCGGTATTGAAGCTAATAAAATTTTCAAAGGACTTGGATTAACTGCATTTTATAGATACGGACCAAACCAATTAGCACATTTTGATGACAATTTATCAATTAAAATCTCTTATTTCATAGATTTAGGCTTTTAAACATTGCTTTCTTTAATCTGAAATTTAGCTAATTAAGCAATATTCCTTACCTTTGCGCTCTAAAATTTTTAACATGTTAAAGTGGTTAAGCACTAGCTTCTGGGATTTTATTGCGCGATTTATTTTAAGAAATAGAATTATATTACTAATTACCTTAATTCTATTTACTGTTTTCATGGCTTTCCAATGGAAAAACATGAGGTTCACTTATACTGAAGCCAACTTATTACCAGATGATCATATAATTAATCAAGAGTATAATTCATTTCTAGAAAAATTTGGAGAAGAAGGAAATCTTGTTGTTATAGGTTTTAAAGATTCTACTTTTTTTACTCAAAAAAATATTTTGCTTTGGGAAAATTTCATTTCTGAAATTAAAAAAGATAAAGCTGTTGATTTTACACTGTCAATCGAAGATTTAAAAGTACTAAAAAAAGATACTATAAATCAAAAATTGAAATTAGTTCCTTTTATCAACAAAGCAGAATTTAGTCCTGAATATTTAAAAGAGAAAGAAAATGAATTTTACAACAACCTTCCATTCTACGAAGGAATGTTGTTTAATAAAGAAACTGGTTCTGTTCGATTTGCAATTTACATGAACAAAGAAATCGTAAACACTGCTGCACGTAAGGATTTTATCTTAAAACATTTAAACAAAGAGAAAGTTGCTGAATTTGAAAAAGAAAGCGGTATTGATCTGAAAATTTCAGGGATGCCATACATTCGAACTTTAAATTCTCAAAGTATAATTGGCGAAATTGGGCTTTTTGTTGGAGCTGCTTTATTCATTACTTCGTTACTGTTTTTCTTCTTTTTTAGAAGTTTTAGAGCCACCTTTATTTCAATGAGTATTGTTATTATTGGTGTAATGTGGTCGTTTGGAACACTTGGTTTATTAAATTATGAGATAACAGTTCTAACTGCAATTATTCCTCCACTAATTATTGTCATTGGTATTCCAAATTGTATTTTCTTAATCAACAAATACCAACAAGAAATTAAAAAACACGGTAATAAAGCCAAATCATTACAAAGAGTAATTTCTAAAGTTGGAAACGCTACTTTAATGACCAACTTGACTACTGCTGCTGGTTTTGCTACTTTCATGGCAACTGACAGTGAGTTACTAACTGAGTTTGGTATTGTTGCATCATTAAATATTATATTTTTATTTTTTCTTTGCTTAATTATAATTCCTATAATTTATAGTTATATGCCTCTTCCAAAAGAAAAGCATTTGGCTCACTTAGGGAAAAACTATATTAAATCGTTTGTTGATTGGACAGAAAACGCAGTAAAAAACCACACAGTTAAAGTATTTAGTACCGCAATTGTATTGTTAGTTCTTGGTATTATTGGAATGTATCAAATAAAAGTGTCTGGCAGTATTATTGAAGACATGCCAAAGAAAACTGGTTTTTTTGATGATATTTTATTTTACGAAAATGAATTCGATGGTGTAATGCCTCTTGAAATCATGATTGATACTAAAAGAAAAAAAGGCGCTTTAAAATCTGTAACATTAAAAAGAATAAACGAATTACAAGAAACGATTGAAGAAATTCCTGAATTATCTAAACCTGTTTCTATTGTAAATGTCGTTAAATATTCAAAGCAAGCCTACTATAATGGCAATCCAGAATATTATGAATTGCCAACCAAACAAGAAGAAGCTTTTATTTTATCATATATTAAAAACTCTACTAAAAACGGTAACGAAAACATGATGAAAAGTTATGTAGACAGTACTGGTCAATATGCAAGGGTTACCACTTTCATGAGAGACATTGGTACTGATAAAATGGAAAAAATTGAAGAGCGGCTTCAAGAAAAAATTGACAAACTTTTCCCAAGCGAACGCTATACAGTTACTATGACTGGTAAAGCTTATGTTTTTGAAAAAGGAACGCATTACCTCGTTAAAAACTTAGTGCTTTCATTATTGTTTGCCATTGTATTGATATCGCTTTTAATGGCTTATTTATTTAGGTCGTTTAAAATGATAATTGTTTCATTAGTTCCTAACTTATTACCCTTAATAATCACCGCAGGGTTAATGGGCTTTTTAGGAGTTCCTATTAAACCTTCAACAATATTAGTATTTAGTATCGCATTTGGAATATCTGTTGACGATACCATTCACTTTTTGGCGAAATACCGACAAGAGTTAATTGCAAACGACTGGAAAATTAAGCGATCGGTTTTCAGCACAATGAAAGAAGCCGGTGTAAGTATGTTTTACACTTCAGTAGTATTATTTTTTGGGTTTTCTGTATTTACGCTTTCTAGCTTTGGTGGAACTGTAGCATTAGGAGGATTAGTAGCTGCAACATTACTTTTTGCAATGCTTTCTAATTTAATATTATTACCTGCATTATTACTTTCGTTAGAAAAAACAATTGCCAATAAAGAAGAATTTTTAGAGCCAACTATAGATATTTTAGCAGATGATTCAACTGATGAAATCTCAACAAATTAATAATTATATTTGCATTCATTATACAGTACGATTTGAGTAAATCAAATCAAAAAATAAAAAGAGAAGATGAAACATATTAAAGTTAAAGACCTTTTAAACAACACAAAAATATTACAAGAAGTTACAGCAAAAGGTTGGGTTAGAACATTTAGAAACAATCAATTCATTGCATTAAATGATGGTTCTACCCTTCATAATATTCAGTGTGTTGTTGATTTTGAAAACACACCTGAAGAAACTTTAAAAAGAATTACAACTGGAGCTGCCGTTTGTGTAAAAGGAACATTACAAGAAAGTCAAGGAAAAGGGCAATCTGTAGAAATCCAAGTTTCCCAAATTGAAATTTTAGGAGATAGTGATGCAGAAAAGTTCCCAATGCAACCTAAAAAACACTCTTTAGAGTTTTTAAGAGAAAATGCACATTTACGTGTAAGAACAAATGCTTTTGGAGCAATTATGAGAGTGCGTTCAGTTTTAGCACATGCAGTTCATAATTATTTTCAAGAAAAAGGATTTGTATATGTTAACACGCCAGTTATTACTGGGGCTGATGCTGAAGGAGCAGGAGAAATGTTTCAAGTAACTTCATTACCACTGGATAATTTACCAAAAAATGAAGAAGGAAACATCGATTATAAAAAAGATTTCTTCGGAAAACAGACGAATCTTACTGTTTCAGGACAATTAGAAGGTGAAACTTTTGCTATGGCATTAGGTCAAATTTACACATTCGGACCTACTTTTAGAGCTGAAAATTCAAATACCTCTCGTCACTTGGCAGAATTTTGGATGATTGAACCAGAAGTAGCCTTTAATGATTTGCATGACAATATGGATTTGGCTGAAGATTTTATTCAATACGTAATTAAATATACGATGAGTAAATGTGAAGACGATTTGAAGTTTTTAGAAAATCGTTTATTAGAAGAAGAAAAATCAAAACCTCAGGCAGAAAGAAGCGAATTAGCTTTGTTAGATAAATTAAATTTCGTTTTAGAAAACAATTTTAAACGTGTATCTTATACAGAAGCTATTGAAATATTAAGAGATTCAACACCAAATAAAAAGAAAAAATTCAATTACATTATTAACGAATGGGGAGCTGATTTACAAAGCGAGCACGAACGTTTTTTAGTTGAAAAACACTTCAAATGTCCGGTAATTGTATATGATTATCCAGCAAACATTAAATCATTTTACATGCGTATGAATGAAGATGGAAAAACAGTAGCCGCAATGGATATTCTTTTCCCAGGAATTGGAGAAATTGTTGGTGGTTCTCAAAGAGAAGAGCGTTACGATGTTTTAATTGAGAAAATGAAGGTAATAGGAATCGACGAAGAAGAACTTTGGTGGTATTTAGACACTAGAAGATTTGGTTCTGCAGTACATTCAGGATTTGGATTAGGATTTGAAAGATTGGTGTTATTCGTAACAGGAATGTCAAATATTCGAGATGTAATTCCTTTCCCAAGAACACCACAAAACGCTGAGTTTTAATCTGAGTGACTAAGTTACTAAGTCGCAAAGCTTGAAAGTATTGAAAAAAATGATTAAATTTAATCCATAAACACGAGGAAACTTAGCTGCTTTGTAGCTTTGTTACTCAGTAACTATAAAAATGTTAAAGCATAATTTACAATTCAAATTATCTCAAAAATTATCTCCTCAGCAAATTCAGTTGATGAAGTTAATTCAATTGCCTACGCAAGCTTTTGAACAACGTCTTCAAGAAGAATTAGTTGAGAATCCTGCATTGGAAAATGGGAAAGAGGAATCTTCAGAGCTAGATGATTATAGTGATTCTGATGATTATAATGATGATTACGATAATGAAAGAATTGATGCCGAAGATATTAATATTGACGAGTATTTAAGTAACGACGAAACTCCAGATTATAAATATCAATCTAACAACTACAGTGATGATGATGAAGAAAAATCAATGCCCCATGTAGCAACTGTTAGTTTTCATCAAGACCTTCTTAATCAATTAAACACATTTATTTTAGATGATGAAGAACGAGTTATCGCTGAATTTTTAGTTGGAAGTATTGATGACATGGGCTACATTAGAAGAACTATTCAAGATATAGTTGATGATCTAGCCTTTACACAAGGAATATATTCGGACAATGAAACGGTTGAAAAAATATTACAAATTGTACAAGAACTTGAACCAGCTGGAGTTGCTGCTAGAGATTTACAAGAATGCTTGTTATTACAATTAAAACATAAAACCCCTTCTGATGCTGTTGAGCTAGCTATTGATATTATTGAAAATCAGTTTGATGCATTTACTAAAAAGCATTATGAAAAACTAATTCAAAAATACGATATTTCCAAAGAGCTACTTCGAAAAGGGATTGAAGAAATTGAAAAATTAAACCCTAAACCAGGGGGTGCTTTTGACGGAAATTTAAAACCTATTGAACACGTTATCCCTGATTTTACTATAAGAATAGTTGAAGACGAATTAGAATTGCTTTTAAACGGAAGAAACGCACCAGAGCTTCATATTTCTAAGGATTATCAGGAAATGCTAAGAAGTTATAAAGATACTAGCGAAAAAAGCAATTCACAAAAGGATGCTGTTCAATTCATCAAACAAAAATTGGATGCTGCAAAATGGTTTATAGACGCTATAAAACAACGTCAGGAAACTTTATATGTTACCATGAATGCGATAATGCATTATCAAATGGAATATTTTTTAGAAGGAGACGAAGCTAAATTAAAGCCAATGATTTTAAAAGACATTGCTGATTTAGTTGGTTTAGATATTTCTACTGTTTCTAGGGTTGCAAACAGTAAATATGTAGATACTCCATATGGAACGAAGTTAATTAAAGAGTTCTTTAGTGAATCGATGAAAAACGATCAAGGAGAAGATGTTTCTACTATTGAAATAAAGAATATTCTTCAAAAAATAATTGAATCTGAAGATAAAAGAAAGCCTTTTCCTGATGATAAATTAGCTGAAGAATTAAAAGAAAAAGGGTATCCTATTGCTAGAAGAACAATTGCTAAATATAGAGAACAATTGGATATTCCTGTAGCACGTTTACGAAAAAAAATATAGTATGTCAGTATTAAAGAAAGTACTTCCACTATTTTCATATATCTATCATCCTATATTTATATCTATTTATGGAACATTATTCTATTTCTTAGTTTCACCTAGCTATGATTACATTCCTTTAAATAGAGTTTATTTAATTTTAATACAAGTTGTAATACTTACACTTTTGCTTCCACTTTCTTTATATTTTTTATTTGTTTCATTAGGCGTAATTTCATCTTTTACAGAAGCAAGTTTAAAAGAAAGGAGAATTCCACTAGCTATACAAGCATTCTTATTATTTTTTTTATTAAAATTTAGTGTTTCACTAGACGAATTACCAGAATTATATTATTTTTTTCTTGGTGGATTTTTTAGCAGTATAATTGCTTTAACATCAGTTTTACTGAAATTTAAAGCAAGTCTTCACATGATTGGAATTAGCTCATTAGCGGCCTTTATTTTTGGCCTAGCAACATTATACGAATTACCATTGGTAAATAGCGTTGCTCTTTCTATAATTTGTATTGGATTAGTTGCTTCATCAAGACTATATATGAAATCACATACCAACATTGAATTATTGGTTGGTTTACTAATTGGAATACTTTCTCAAGTAAGTTTGTGGTATTTTTGGTTATAGTATATAAAAAATAAAACCTACATTAAAATTATTCAATTTTAAATCTTCTCCATTTGATAATTTTGTATCTTTAAAAAGAGGGTTTAGTCCATAATAAGCATAAAAATTTATGGTATTATACCCCCAACTTAAATACGGCCCATATTGAATTTTATTCAAGTCAGTATTGTTTCTAACTAAATTTTCATCACCGTTGAATTTATAAACCGACTTATTCCCAAACAAATAGCTTACTTTAAAACCTGTATAAATTCTCCAAAATTTATGTGAATCTATTGTAGAGTTCCTCCATCTTATTTCTAATGGAAATTCCACATAATGCAAAACCAATTTATTTTTATCATAATTACCATCAATATTGTAAGTGACATCTGCACCACTATCTTCAATGATTAAACTGTGCTTAATGTTATTATAAGAATAACCAACACCAGCACCTATTGCCCAATGTCTGTTTTTAGAAATAGGAAAATCTCTAATAAAACCGAATGACAAACCAGTTGAA
>JBEDTP010000210.1:0-14026 GCA_040119075.1 Flavobacterium sp. | reverse complement strand
ATCAACTTAAATTATATAGAAATTATGATTGATACTATTATTTTTGATTTTGGAAATATTTTTATAGATATAGACCGAGAAGCAACCGAAAAAGCTTTCGCTGAGTTAGGTCTTAAAGAATGGACTGAGGATTTAGAGTTCTCAAACCAACTATACGAATTAGGAAAAATAGATGAACTTGAATTCATGTCTGTAATCCAAAAACATATTCCAAAAATTGATATTCTCGCAATAAGAAATGCTTGGAACATTCAAGTGGGCGACTTTCCCTTAAAAAGACTTGAATTTTTACAATTAATTTCTAATCAATATAGAGTATTCCTATTAAGTAATGCAGATAAAACGCATATCGATAGATTTGAGCATAAATTTGGAGTCTCTTTTGCAAGAGATTTTTATAGTTGCTTTGAAAAAGTTTATTTTTCATTCGAGTTTGGATTTAGAAAACCAGATGTAAAAGCATTTCAATTAATAACAAACAACCATAATCTTTCTCCTAAAAAAACACTATTTATTGACGACACAAAAGAAAACATTAATGGTGCTGCAGAAGTAGGGCTACAAACCTGGAACCTAAATCCTGAAAAAGAAGACGTAACCCAACTACTTGATAAATTAAAAAAAGTTTATGTATAACCTATTACTCGCTATACTTTTTTCGAGTTTTTTGTATTTGATATTTAAATTATTCTCAGAGTATAAAATCAACACACTACAGGCAATTGTATTTAATTATATCATTGCTTTTTTTGTTGGTTATTTAATAAATCCTGTTAATTTTTCAATTTCCAAATCACTTTCAGCTCCATGGATATTTGGCGCAATGTTTTTAGGCATTATGTTTATTTGCGTTTTTAATGTTTTAGCAAAAACCACACAAATAAACAGTATTTCTGTAGCCTCAGTTGCCAGTAAAATGTCAATGATAATCCCAATACTTTTTGGAATATTTATTTTCAATGAGAACATAGGAATTTGCAAATTAATTGGAATCATAATTGCATTATTAGCAGTGTACTTCACATCTAAAAAAGAAAATGGAGAAGCTAAAATATCAAATTTCACATTGCCTATACTTTTATTTCTTGGTGCAGGTATCATTGATACGAGTATGAATTACATACAACGTTATTATGTAAAAGAAGAAGAAACCAATATGTTTACTTCTTTTACTTTTATATTTGCTTTCATTTTCGGACTACTTTATCTTTTTAAAAAAAGCTTCAAACAAAAAAATAAAATTCATTACAAAAGTATCCTAGCAGGCTTTATACTAGGAATACCAAATTATTTTTCAATGTTTTACTTAATAAAAGCATTACAAAATAAAAACATTGAAAGCGCTACAATTTTTACATTAATAAATATAGGTGTAATTTTGCTTACAACTGTTTACAGTTTAATAATTTTTAAAGAAAAAATTAAAAAGCAAAATTTCATAGGAATTCTACTTGCAATAGTAGCAGTTTTACTAGTTACCCAATAAAATGAGCGATTTAAATAAAGACACTTACAAAACAATATTAATTTCACCAGAACCTTCCTTATTTAAAGAAAAAAACAGCAAATTTTTTGGATATGCCTTTCCAGTCACTAATGAAGAACAAGTAAAAACTTACATTGAAGAACTAAAAAAAGAACATCATTCCGCAAGGCACTGGTGTTATGCATATCAAATTGGCACCAAGAACACATCTTACAGAGCAAATGACGATGGCGAACCAAACAACAGCGCAGGAATGCCTATTTACGGCCAAATACAATCTTTTGACGTCACCAACATACTAATTGTAGTTGTTCGTTATTTTGGCGGCGTAAAACTAGGAGTTGGCGGTTTAATTACAGCCTATAAAACTGCAGCACAAATGGTATTAGAAAATGCTCAAATCGAAGAAAAAACAATAGACATTAATTATATTATAAAATTTGAATACATCAACATGAACAAAGTAATGAGGGTAATCAAAGAAAAAAACATCGATATCATAAATCAAAAAATGGAAATGTCATGTGAAATTGAAATTGCCATTAGAATAAATAACGCAGAAAACATCTACGAAACTTTTAAATCAATTTATGAAATCGATATTTTTGAAAAAGAATAATTAAATATTTTTCAAACATTCTAAAACATATTTTGGAGGCAAAGTCGGCCTTCCTGTTTTCATGTTTACAAACACCAACATCGAGTAACCAATTGTTAATAACTCTTCTTTTTCATTATAGATTTCATAATCAAATTCTATCTTAACAGATGTCTGACTTTTGAAAATTGTTTTAACAGTTAACACGTCATCATACCTTGCAGGTTTTTTATAATCCATGGACAAAGAAACAACTGGCAACATAACACCATTCTCTTCCATCCATTTATAAGAAACCCCCATATTCCTTAACCATTCAACTCGCCCCATCTCAAAGTATTGTGCGTAATTACCATGATAAACTACTCCCATTTGGTCAGTTTCCGCATACCTAACCCTTACATTAAATTGAAATTCTTTCATAAAAAAACATCTTCTATTAGTATTTTAAATTATAATTTATGTTTACAATTTTATTTTTTAAAAATCAATAGGCATTTCATTTTTTTTTAAAAAATTTTGTTCACATATTTGTTCTCCCAAACAAAAAGAATAAATTGTCTTTATTCTTTGTAAGATAACTATTATTAACCTTTAATAAATAACTGTAAAAAACAGAATATATGAGCAAAACCGCACAATCTGTATGGAACAACTGTTTGTCTTTTATTAAGGACAATATTCAGGAACAAGCCTATAAAACATGGTTTGAACCTATACAGTCAGTTGAACTAACAGACAATGCGTTATATATTCAAGTACCTAGTAAATTCTTCTACGAATGGCTAGAAGAACATTATGTTAAATTATTAAAAGTTGCCCTTACAAAAGAACTTGGTTCGAACGCAAAGTTATTGTATAAAATTAAAATGGAAAACACTTATGGCAATAAACTTCCATTTACAGAACAAATTCCAAGTACAAGTAGACAAGCGGTAAAGACTCAAGAGGTTGATGTTCCTATTGTAAATAAAAACCCCGAGCTAAAAAATCCTTTTGTAATTCCTGGAATTAGAAACCTTAAAATTGAATCTCAACTTAATGCAAATTATAGCTTTGATAACTTTTTAGAAGGTGACTCAAATAGATTAGCGAGAAGTGCAGGTTTTGCAGTAGCAAATAAACCAGGAGGAACTTCATTTAATCCACTTTTAATATTTGGTGGGGTTGGATTAGGTAAAACGCATTTAGCGCACGCAATTGGGGTTGAAATTAAAGACAAGCATCCAGAAAAAACAGTATTATATATTTCTGCTGAAATATTTACACAACAATATATAGATTCCGTTAAAAAGAACACTAGAAATGATTTCATTCATTTTTATCAATTAATTGATGTTTTAATCATTGATGATGTCCAATTTTTATCTGGAAAAACAGGAACACAAGACGTCTTTTTTCACATATTCAATTACTTGCACCAAAATGGAAAACAAGTAATCCTAACATCAGACAAAGCACCGGTTGACATGCAAGACATTGAACAGCGTTTATTGTCGCGCTTTAAATGGGGGCTTTCTGCTGAACTTCATCAACCTGATTTCGAGACTCGTATTTCTATTTTAAAAAATATACTTTATAGAGACGGTGTAGAAATGCCAGAAGAAATTATCGAATACGTTGCTAAAAACATAAAAAGTAATGTTAGAGAACTTGAAGGCGCAATAATATCATTAATCGCTCAGTCATCTTTTAACAAAAAAGAAGTAACTATTGAACTTGCAAAACAAGTTGTTGAAAAATTTGTTAAAAACGTAAAACGAGAAATATCTATAGACTACATCCAAAAAGTAGTTTCAGATTATTTCCAATTAGATCTTGAAGTTTTACAATCCAAAACAAGAAAAAGACATGTTGTACAAGCCAGACAACTAGCCATGTTTTTTGCTAAAAAGTTCACTAAATCATCTTTAGCCAATATTGGTTCTCAAATTGGAGACAGAGATCATGCAACCGTTTTACACGCTTGCAAAACAGTAGACAATTTAGTTTCTACAGATAAACAATTTAGAAAGTTTGTTGACGACATCAATAAAAAGCTAACTTTATAAATGACAAAAATTTTAATGGTTTGCCTAGGAAACATTTGCCGATCTCCCTTGGCAGAAGGCATTCTACGCTCAAAATTACCCAATACCTTTTTAATCGATTCTGCAGGAACTGGAGGTTGGCACGCAGGTGAATTACCAGACAAACGCTCTATTGAAATTGCAAAGAAAAAAGGGATAGACATTACCAATCAAAGAGCTAGAAAGTTTACTAAAAATGACTTTACAGAATTTGATTTAATTTTTGCCATGGACAATTCAAACTTTGAAGACATCCTTAAATTAGCTCCTGACGAAATTTCTAAAAAGAAAGTACATTTAATTTTAAATGAAATTTATCCTAACGAAAATAGAGATGTTCCCGATCCTTATTTCGGCTTAAATGATGGTTTTGAAAAAGTATACCAAATGCTTGATGAGGCATGTGATAGTATTGCTAAAAAAATAATAAAAGAGAAATAAGTTTTACCTATATTTTTATAATTTTTAAAGTATCTTGACCCAATGTTGTCTGTATATTTAAAAAATAGATCCCACTACTAATATGATCTAAATAGTATGAAAAAGAAGTATTCGAAACAATTAACCCAACTTCTTCAATAAACTTTCCATTAATATCAAATAAGCGTAAATTCTCTATTGCATATTTACTTTCAATTTGCAGCCTATTACTTACTGGATTAGGAAATATATTTATATTGTTTTTCATTTCACTTAAAAAGTCATCAGACAAAGTACATACTCCACCATCAATAAATGTCCAGTTTTCAATATTAATAATGTCATTTTTAGCTTGTTGTGCTACCGAAGAACAACTTTTAGAATACCCTCCATTAAAAACCAATCCATTTATTAAGTTTTGAGATTTAAATCCAATTAAGAGAGCGTCATAATTAGATTCCGAAAGAGTTATTCCATGAAACATAAAGCTAAAATCACCTACATTACTAACACTCCACATTCCAAGATTTTGATTAAAAGCCATTGCCAATGCAAACATACCTTTCATACTAACAACATTAGATGTATTCCAAGATCCAATATTTTGATTAAAAACTCTTGCATTTGCAAACATATAACTCATATCGGTAACTTCTGCCGTATCCCAAGAACTAATATTTTGATTAAAAAAAAGTGTATTAACAAACATAAAACTCATATTTGTAACCCGACTTGTATTCCAAGACCCAATGTTTTGATTAAACTTAGTAGCATTATTAAACATATAACTCATATCTAGAACATTACTCGTATTCCATGAACTTATATTTTTATTAAAATTTCCAGCATTATTAAACATATAGCTCATATCAACAACACTGCTTGTATCCCACAACCCAATATCTTGATCAAAAGCTCTTGAGTTATAAAACATTCTCTTCATATTTACTACAGAAGAAGTATTCCATGAACTAACATCTTGATTAAACAATAAAGCACTATAAAACATATGACTCATATCCAGCACTCTCCCTGTATTCCAAGATAATGGCATTCCATTATTATTATATGAAGAAGCATAAAAAAACATACTATTCATGTCCTCAACACTTGATGTATCCCAACTTCCAATATTAGAATTAAATTCAATTGCATAATCGAACATATGAGACATATCTTGAACCAAAGAAACATCCCAATTATTTAGATTTTGATTAAAAGCATATGCATTATTAAACATATAACTCATATCTAAAACATTACTAGTATTCCATAAACTTATATCCTGATTAAATAGCACTGTACTATAAAACATATGATTCATATTTGTTACCTGAGAAGTATCCCAAGAACTAATATTTTGATTAAAAACTGCAGCAAAAGCAAACATATAACTCATGTTTTCAACAGACGAAGTATCCCACAGTAATGGACTATACGCATTATTATAACTGATTGCATTATAAAACATATAACTCATATCCCTAACATTACTCGTATTCCATGAACTTATATTCTGATTAAATGTAATTGCATTCGCAAACATATAACTCATACTAACAACTTGGCTCAAATTTGGAGCATCATTTGCATACCCAACTAAATGTATAGCCCCATAAAAAGCCTTTTCCATAGATGACCACAAACCACTTCCCCATTGATTAATTGCAATTATTTTCAAAACGTCGTCTTGATTATTAAAGAAAATTCTAGGAAAAAGACCTCTGATTCTAACAGTATATGATCCTGGTGAAGAATAAGTATGCACAACGTCTCCTGTGATTCCGAATTCATCAAAAACACCATCATTATTCCAATCAACATCATAATTATAAACTTCATCTTGAAAAGTAGAGATCTTAATTGAAGAATCCGAAGTTACCCCTGGATTAGTAGTTAACCAAGTTGTTACAAAATCACTTTGTGCAAAAAAAGAATATTGAACAAAAAACAATAAAAACAATAATGTTGTTTTGTTTATTTTAATGTGTAATAATTTTAACATACGCAATACATTAATTGTTAATAATTTAAATTAATAGGTATATTAGCAGTATATATTTTAAATATTTAATTATAAATATAAACAATTAATATCATAATAGTTAAATTTTAAAGAATTTAATATTAAATACATAATAAATAGAGACAGGATTAGTGAGACAGACTTATAGTAGTTTTTTACTATTTTTGTAAAATAAATTATATTTCTAATTATGAAACCAATAACCTTACACGGTAAATTATATTTAATTCCTACTACTTTAGGAGATATGATTCCTGATGATGTTTTACCACAAACCATTAAAAGAAGTATTGATTTTATAGATTATTATATTGTTGAAAATGAAAAAACCGCAAGAAAGTTCATTAAAAGCACCAACCCTGATAAAAAACAACCAAGTTTAAAAATTTCATTATTAAATAAACGTACTGAGGAGAGCGAATTCAATGAATTCATTAAACCCATTTTTGATGGCCACAACATTGGATTAATGAGTGAAGCAGGTTGTCCTGGCGTTGCTGATCCTGGTGCGGCAATTGTAAAAATAGCTCACGAAAAAGGAATACAAGTTGTACCATTAGTAGGCCCAAGTTCTATTTTATTAGCTATGATGGCCAGCGGAATGAATGGTCAGAGTTTTGCTTTTAATGGCTACTTACCAATTGAGAAAGGTGAAAAGAAAAAAGCTCTGAAAGATTATGAAAGATTCTCACAAGAAAAAAATCAGTCCCAATTATTTATTGAAACACCCTATAGAAACAATAAACTAATAGAAGATTTGTTACAAATTTTAAATGGAAATACACATTTATGTATTGCTTGTGATATTACCCTACCAACTGAATTTATAAAAACAAAAACAGTTAACGAGTGGAAAAAACAAAAGGTCGATTTTCATAACCGACCTTGTATTTTTATTATTCATAAAATGTAATAAGTTACAATTCTACTTTTGCATTTTTATCAGCGTCAATATGACTGACATCATATCCACCAAATTTCTTCATGTAACTCTTTAAAGAAGTCCCAAAACCGTCTTTAAAACCGTTTCTACCGTTACTTCTAAGGTATTTTTTAACAGATCCCGCACCGCCTAAATGAGCAGCGGCAATCAAACCAGATTCGGTAATTTTAACACCATTTATTACCCTACCTTTATACTTTACGATTTCCTTTCTTAATTCCCACTTATTTCTAGCAATCAAAGCCTTAAACGCTTTGTCTTGCCAAGCAGCATTTTTTAAGAATTCTTGGAAATCATAAACTCCAACTGTTCTTAAAGTACTTCTACCAAACTGGTATTTTCCCATATAACCATATGGATTAACCATATTTAAAATTCCTCTAGATTCTTTGAAGGCTAACGCTTGTCTAAAGCCCACAAAAGTTTTTCCAACATAAGGAATTTCTACACTACTAACTTTCTCATCAACATTGTCTAAATCATCCTCATTTGGAACACTGTAATTAATTTCTTCATCTTCATTAACATGAAAACCAGGAACTCTTTCAATCTCGAAAGAACTAAAACCTGAAGAAACTAATACTACTAAGACAATTAATCCTAAAAAATACGAGCTTTTTCTTACCATAAATTTTTGTTTCTCAGCGTCTGTCACCCTTCTGAAATTTCCGAGGACAAAGATACAAAAAAAATTATAATATTGATTTACAGTATGTTAAAGTTTCTTAAAAGTAGATAATGTGCCCTCTAACTCCGTTAAAATCATCATATTGAAGTGTTGGAGCAGGAATTTTTATTGTGTTTAAAACAGAAAAAATCGACTTTAAAAAATGTGACTTTGTTTCAATTTTCGTCAAATCAACATCAAGGCTTAAATAAAATTGACGATAGGAATTTTGATTATAACCATTTAATTGGGCTTCAGCATCTGACCCATAAAACATGTTTTCTGCACCATATCCAAGAGCAACATTAAACCATTTTGGAATAAAATCTGCTTTTGTAAATGAATGTAAATTAAATGACAACCAATAGGTTTGCCCATTATAATCTTTTAAAATTTGTTCTTGAAAAGAAGCCCCTAAAGTTTCCGGACGAATTTTTGCTTTACTAGTTTGGTGAAAAGAAAATTTAGGAGTAATCCTTTGTTCGTTCCAAAGTAATTCTTGAGAAACATATAAAAGAGTACCTGAACCATTTGCAACAATATCTCCCCATGAAGCGCCCCATTCTTGAGAAAAACCATCAAAAACCTCAACAACAGTTAAGAAACCAAAACCCAATGTAGAACCATAAAGCAATTGTTCGTTTTTTGAAGCACCACTCCATTGCAACATTTCACTTCCAAAACGACCAACATGATAAGTAGAAAAAAAATGTCCAGCTTTATCCATTTGATTCCAGTCCTTATTATCATTAATAAAGTGAAAATTAGTCTGCGGATAATCTTTATACCAAAGTTGGTTCAGCCCAATTAAAGCTACTCCTAAAGTTGATGCTTCTCCAATATAAACAGAACTTCTTCTGGAAGTGTTTAACGTGTCAGAAGGTGTTAAAAATGTATTTAATTTTGATTGTGAATAAGAAGAAAATGTAAGAAGTAATCCTAACAACATCAATCTAGCCCTGATTATAGCGATACCATGTATAGCGGAAAGCAGGAAAATGGATAACTGATATGAAAGAACGTTTCGCTTCAAATGATTATCGGTTAATACCTAATTTATTAACCCAAGCAGCATATTTACGTGCATTTACTTGATGTGCTGCATAATTTGAAGCAAAAGCATGGTAACCCGGTTTATCTGGACTTGCACAAAAATAAATATAATCGTGATTTTCGGCATTTAAAACCGCATCAATAGCCGAAATATCTGGCATTGCAATAGGGCCTGGTGGCAAACCAACGTTTACATACGTATTATAAGGTGACTTGATTTTTAAATCGTTATGATACACACGTTTAATAACTTGGTCGAAATCGCCCGATTCTTTTTTTATAGCAAAAATGATAGTAGGATCGGCCTGCAAAGGCATACCTGTTTTCAGTCTATTTAAATAAACCCCAGCAACTGTTGGTCGCTCATCAGACTTTGTCGTTTCCTTATGTACAATAGAAGCCAATACAGAAACTTCAATAGGTGTTAAGTTTTTTGCTGCAGCTTTAGCCAAACGCTCATGATTCCAGAATTTTTTATATTCTTTAGCCATTTTATCGGCAAGTTTATTTGAATTTACATCCCAATAAAACTCATAGGTATTTGGAATAAACATTGCTAAAATATTTTCTTCTGTAAATCCGTTTTCTTTTAAAAAAGGTGTATTTGTAAAAGAAACATATAACGCAACACTATCTGGTTCTAATTGAGAAGCCATTCGTTGCGCTAGCTTTCCCAAACTTTCTTGATTATTAAAAGCTACTTTAACAGGAATATTTCTTCGCATAGCACGAATCATATCAAAACTCGTCATGTTTTGAGTCAGTAAAAACTTACCTGCTTTTACATTGGTATCGTATTTTCTTTTACTTGCAACAAAATCAAACTTGCTCATATCTTTAACAAACGGTGCCAATTCTTGTTGTACCATTTCGTAAGTAGCATTTGTAGGGATGTAAACAAAAACTTCTTTTTGATTAAAAGTAGTATTTGGTGTAAATGCTTTGTTATAAACATAAGCTGTAACTCCTCCTGCAAAAATCAATCCTGCAACGGCTACAATCGTAAGTATCTTTTTAATTTTCAAGCGAATTATTTTTTAATGATTAATAAGTTGGTATAAAATTTCATCTTCAAAACTTCCGTTGATTTTATTCCAATCTTTTTTAATTCCTATTTTTTCGAATCCAAATTTAGAAAAAAGAGCGATACTAATTTCATTTTTTGAACCAATATTTGCAAATAGTTGATGTAATTGTAACTGACTGAATGCGTAATCAATTAATATTGACAAAGCTTCTGTTCCAATTCCAGCATTTCTATTGGAGTCATCCATAATAACGATACCAATCCCTGCTCGTTGATGCATTGGATCAAACTCAAACAAGTCGATTAAACCAATAGCTACATTAGTATTCTTTAAACAAATTGCTAATCGTAATTGTTTGGATTCATATATATCTTGATGTGCATTTTCTAAATATTGACGAATTAAAAACTTACTATAAGGTGTTTGCGTATTACTTACATGCCAAATGCATTCATTATTCTCAATTTCGTATATAAAATCTAAATCTTCTGGCTCAAGCGCTCGTAAATATATATTTTGTCCTTTTAGAGTCATTATTCGCAAGTTATAGTTCCTTCAAAAACAAAAGTGGCTGGACCAATTAGATTAACATTTGTAAAAATACCGTTATGCTCATCAAAATTTACACCTAATTTACCTCCTTCAACATTTAAGTTAATGTGCTTTGAAGTTGTTTTTTTAGTTACAAACATTGCAATTGCTACAGCCGTAACTCCGGTTCCGCATGACAAAGTTTCATCTTCAACTCCTCTCTCATAAGTTCGTACTGCAAAAGTATCTTCATTTAACTGTAAAACAAAATTTACATTACTTCCGGCTTTACCATACAAATCAGAATAACGAATTTTAGCACCTTCCTCTTTAATATTATAATGTGCTAAATCTTCAACCATTTCAATATGATGAGGCGAACCTGTGTTTAAAAAAGTATAACTTTCTTTTACATCAACAACATCTACATCTTTCATCTGAAGAGAAACAATATTATTAGAATCAATCGTTGCAAAATGATAACCGTCAACCGCTTCAAATTCAGCCTTATCAGAAATAACTCCAATTTGTTTTGCAAAAGCAACCAAACATCTTCCGCCGTTTCCACACATTGAGCTTTCGTTACCATCTGAATTATAATACACCATGGTAAAATTATATTTATCATTATTTTCAAGTAATATAAGTCCGTCAGCTCCCACACCAAACCTTCTATCACATAGCCTCTCAATAAGTTTGGTATTGTTTTTGGGGAAAATTAATGAACGATTATCAATCATTACGAAATCGTTTCCGGTTCCTTGATATTTGTAAAATGTAAGTTGCATATTGTTAATTTCTTGTACAAAAATACAAATATTAATAAGATGTTAAACATTGTTAATCGGGCGTTAAAATGTTTTTAGAAAAAATAAATGTATTTAAATTTACCTAACCAAATTAAATTATTGAACTATGAAAAAATATGCAGGATTATTATTTGTTTCTTTATTGAGTGGTGCAATAACTTTAGGCGCTTATAAATTTTTATTTGAAAATCATAGCACCACATCACCATTAACCTTTGCTCCAAAATATGCTAAAAATGTAAATTTAGGAGCTGAAAATATTGATTTTACAACAGCAGCTGAAAACACTGTACACAATGTAGTACACGTTAAAAACGTAACAGTTTCTAATGTTCCTCGAAATCCAATCATGGAATATTTTTATGGTTACAGAGGAGAACAACAGCAAACACAAATTGGAACTGGTTCTGGAGTTATCATTTCTGAAGATGGTTATATCGTAACCAATAATCATGTTATTCAAAATGCTACTGAATTAGAAATTACACTCAACAATAACAAGTCGTATAAGGCAAAATTGATTGGTACCGACACCAAAATGGATATTGCGTTATTAAAAATAAATCCAGATGAAAAATTACCTTATATAGTTTTTGGAGATTCTGACGAAATTAAAGTTGGAGAATGGGTTTTAGCAGTCGGAAATCCGTACAACTTAAATTCAACTGTGACAGCTGGAATCGTTTCTGCTAAAGCTAGAGACTTAAGCAATGAAGGTATTCAATCATTCATACAAACCGATGCAGCTGTAAATCCAGGAAATAGTGGAGGCGCATTAGTAAATACAAGAGGGGAATTAGTTGGAATAAATACAATGATTTCATCTCAAACAGGAAGTTATGTCGGATATTCTTTTGCAGTACCTTCAAACATAACACGCAAAATTATTGAAGACTTAATGCAGTTTGGAAACGTACAAAGAGGGGTTTTAGGTGTTGAAGGCGGAGAATTAAACAGTAATGTTGCTAAAGAAATTGGCGTGGATCAAACACAAGGATTCTATATTAATAAAGTAACTAAAAACTCTGGCGCTGAAAAAGCAGGTCTTAAAAAAGGAGATATTATTACCGCTCTTGACACTAAAAAAGTAAATGGTTTTTCTGATTTAACTTCTTTTATTAACACAAAAAGACCTGACGAAGTTGTAAATGTTACAATAATTAGAGACGGAGATAAAAAAACAATTCCTGTTAAACTTACCAAAAAAGAGCTCTTAGCTTATGAATTTAACGGTATTGAACTTGAAGATATTGATTCAAATGACAAGAAAAATTTTAAAATAGATTTTGGAGTAAAAATCAAAAATATTACAAATGAAAACTATTTGGATTACGCTAACGAACTTGAAGGCAGTATAATTATGAGTATTGACGGAATGAAAGCTGAAAATGTAGATAAAGTTTCAAGTTATTTAAATCGTAAGAAAGGCTCTAAAGCACAATATCAAATTATTACAAAAAACAAACAAATAGTTCGTATTATTATGTAACCTACTAACTTTCAATTTTAAAACCACGTTAAAAGCGTGGTTTTTTTATATTATATGTGAAAATAATTTCCCTATACGATTTGAAATCTTTATTTTTGCACCATTATAAACAACACATTATAAATTACTCATGAGTAACAACAATTTATACGAAAAAGAGCTTGCTTTCCAAGCAGACAGACGTAAGGCTTGCGTTGAGTTCATTAAAATTATTAATGATTTATGGTACGATAAATCTATTGAGTTAATTTTATTTAGAAATCAACTTATCGACAGAAATGTAAGTGACATCATTAATCTGCATGAATATGCAGGTGAATTTGTTCAAAAACCAATTAATATTTTTGATTCAGTTGAAATTGCTCAAGCGATTAATGCTCTAGACTTACCACCTTCTAGATTAGATATTGGTAAATTAACTTATGAGTATCATTTAGAAGACAATAAATACAATGATGCTACTGCATTTGTGATTGACAAATTGAAAAATGCAAAAAATTATTCTGACATTAAACCTAAAGATGTAGTATTGTATGGTTTTGGAAGAATTGGTCGTTTACTAGCTCGTGAGATGATGAGCAAAATGGGTAAAGGGCAGCAAATGCGTTTACGAGCAATTGTAACAAGAGATAAAAGTGATGCCGTTTTATTAGAAAAAAGAGCTTCATTATTACGTTATGATTCTGTGCATGGAGATTTTCAAGGTTCAGTAATTGCTGACCCAGAAAACAATGCATTAATTATTAACGGAACAACTGTTCACATTATTACTGCTAATTCTCCTGAAGAAATTGACTATACAACTTATGGAATTGACGACGCTTTAGTAATTGACAATACTGGTGCATTTACAACTGAAGAAGCATTAAAACGTCACTTAACTTCTAAAGGTGTTGATAAGGTTTTA
>JBEDTP010000209.1:0-14476 GCA_040119075.1 Flavobacterium sp. | reverse complement strand
TAAATCTTTAGGGTTATGAGAAAAATCGGCGTCCATCTCAAAAACATATTCGTATTCTCTTTCTAAAGCCCATTTAAAGCCATGAACATAAGCTGTTCCTAATCCCGATTTTTTGTGGCGAACTTCTAAAAATAATTTATCGCTAAATTGTTGTTGCAATTCTTCAACTTTTAACGAAGTTCCGTCAGGCGAATTGTCATCAACAATAAGTACATGAAATTCAGTCTTTAAAGCAAAGACAGCGTTAATTATCGCTTCAATGTTTTCAATTTCATTATATGTTGGAATTACAACTATTCCTTTTGACATTTTTTTTTATTTAAGAGTTACAAAAATAAACTTTTTAGACGGTTTATATCTTAATAAAATTATAATAATAGTTATGAATAGATTTTTTGTAATTTTACCTAATTATTATGGAAATAAATTATCAAGATAGAGTTTTAAATTATACTGATTGGGCAACTTTGATGTTTGTATTAAGTATTTTTATAATAGCATTGAACAGATCTGTATTTCAAGTCAGATTTGTTGAATTTATGCGCTTGGGTGTTTCTGACAAATACACTAAAATCTACAAGGACAGTAGTAATATAAACAGTGGTTTTACCATGTCTATGTTTTTTGTTCAATTAATTTCATTTTCTTTCTTTATTCTATTAGTCCTAAGCCATTATAAATATTCTACAAAAGAAAATATCATTGTGTTTATTCAAATCGTTACTTTTTTAGGGGTTTTTATACTTTCAAAATATTTAATTGAGAAAATTATTGCTACAACATTTAAAATTGAGGAGTTTGTTGATCAATTTAATTTATTAAAAGTAAGCTATAGAACTTATTTCGGGGTTTTATTATTACCAATAAACATCCTTTTATATTACAATTCTTTCAATGAAAACTGGATTTATCTGTCATTAATGATTGTTTTAATAGGAATAAATGCAATAACCTATTTTATTACATTAAAAATTTATCAAAATGTAATTCTAGGTAAAATATTTTATTTTATTTTATATCTTTGCACTCTTGAAATAGCACCGTACTATTTTATGTATAAATGGATTATAAAAAACTAAAGGAAGAATATGTCAAATTTGAAAGTGAAAACAATTTTAGTTTCACAACCAGAGCCTAAAGTAGAAAATTCTCCTTATTTTGAACTTCAAAACAAACTGAAGGTTAAAGTTGACTTTAGAACTTTTATTCACGTAGAAGGAATTTCTGCAAAAGAAGTAAGAGCACAAAAAATAGATTTAAACAAATTTTCTGCTATAATTTTAACTAGTAGAAACTCCGTAGACCATTTTTTTAGAGTTGCAGAAGAAATGAGATACAAAATCCCTGAGGATTTAAAGTATTTTTGTCAATCTGAGGCTGTTGCTTTTTATTTACAGCGTTATGTTGTTTATAGAAAAAGAAAAATTTATGTAGGTCAAAAAGATTTTATTGATTTAGCTCCTCTCATTAAAAAATATAAAGACGAGGCATTTTTATTAGTTGCATCAGATCAGTTAAATGCAGATGTTCCAACAACTTTAAACGACTTAAAAGTAAATTGGACTCAAGGCGTATTCTACAGAACCGTTATGAGCGATTTATCTGACTTAAAAGATGTATACTATGATATTTTAGCGTTTTTTAGTCCATCAGGTATAAAATCTTTATTTAAAAATTTCCCAGACTTTGAACAAAACAATACAAGAATTGCTGTATTTGGAACTACAACTCAAAAAGAAGCTCTAGATAGCGGATTAAGAGTAGACATTATGGCTCCAGCTCCAGGAACACCATCAATGACTGGCGCATTAGAAAAATACATCTTAGAAGCAAATAAAGGAAAGTAGTTTTCCAAAATAATTATAAAATAAAAAAGTTCTGCAATTGCAGAACTTTTTTATTTTATTCATATCATATATTTATGAATTCGGACCAGCTTTAACCAAGCCCTTACCTTCTTCATTATCTGTATATTGCTCAAAATTAGCCACAAAACGGCTTGCTAAATCTCTTGCTTTAGTTTCCCATTCGGTAGCATCAGTATAAGTATCTCTTGGATCTAAAATTTGAGAATTTACCTCATTTAATGAAGTAGGAACTTCAAAATTAAATATTGGAATCATTTTAGTTTCAGCTTTTTCAATTGAGCCATCTAAAATTCTGTCAATAATTGCTCTTGTATCTTTTATAGAAATACGCTTACCTGTTCCATTCCAACCTGTATTTACCATATAAGCTGTAGCGTTATTTTGCTCCATTTTCTTAACTAATTCTTCACCGTATTTTGTAGGATGAAGCGATAAAAATGCTTTTCCAAAACAAGCTGAAAAAGTTGGTTGAGGCTCAGTAACTCCTCTTTCTGTTCCTGCCAACTTAGCAGTAAACCCAGATAAGAAGTAATATTTAGTTTGCTCAGGTGTTAACTTAGATACCGGAGGCATAACTCCAAAAGCATCTGCAGTTAAGAAAATTACTTTTGTTGCGTGACCCGCTTTAGAAACAGGCTTAACAATATTTTCAATATGATTAATTGGATATGAAACTCTAGTATTTTGAGTTGCAGAACCATCAGTAAAATCAATTTTACCATTTGCATCTACCGATACATTCTCTAACAAAGCATCTTTTTTGATAGCTCCATAAATGTCTGGTTCATTCTCTTTACTTAAATCAATTGTTTTCGCATAACAACCTCCTTCAAAGTTAAACACTCCATCATTATCCCAACCGTGCTCATCATCTCCAATTAATTCACGTTTTGGATCAGTAGATAAAGTTGTTTTTCCTGTTCCTGACAAACCAAAGAAAACGGCAACATCGCCATCTTTACCTTTATTTGCAGAACAATGCATTGAAGCAATTCCTTGTAAGGGTAAATAATAGTTCATCATTGAAAATAAACCTTTTTTCATTTCACCACCATACCAAGTTCCACCAATTAATTGTACTTTCTCAGTTAAGTTAAATGCAACGTAAACTTCTGAGTTTAAATTGTGCTTTTCAAAATCTTTAAAAGAAGTTTTTGAACCATTCATTACTACAAAATCTGGCTCACCAAAATTTTCTAACTCAGCTTCTGTTGGCTGAATAAACATATTTTTCACAAAGTGAGCTTGCCAAGCAACCTCCATTATAAAACGCACTTTTAATCTAGTATTTTCATTAGCACCACAAAATGCATCAACAACAAATAATCTTTTGCCAGATAATTGACTTACTGTTGTGGCTTTTAAAGCATTCCAAGTTTCCGTTGAAATTGGCTTATTATCATTTACTGCTTTGTCTGATGTCCACCAAATTGTATCCTTAGTAACATCATCTTTAACAATATATTTATCTTTAGGAGAACGACCTGTAAACTCTCCTGTCATTACATTAACCGCTCCTAGTTCGGAAAGATAACCTCTCTCAAAACCTTTTAAATTTGAACTCAACTCTTCATTATAAAGAAAGTCGTATGAAGGATTATAAATTACTTCAGCAACATCTTTAATTCCATATTTCTCTAACGATATCGTATTCGTTGTTTGAGTGTTATTATTCATACTGTTTTTAGTTATGTTGTTTGTGTATAATAAAACGCAAAATTATAAATTAAATTTTAGAAAGCATTGTTAATTAGTGTTTTTTACAATTGCAATATAAAATAAATACAACCAAGACACAATTAAAAATAAACCTCCAATTGGCGTTAACGGCCCTAAAATTGATGCTTTTAATTTTGTAATTGCACTTGTAGAAAGCAGATAAATAGAACCTGAAAACAAAATTACACCCACAACAACTAAATACATAATTATTGTTTTTTCTTTAAGTGAAAGAAAATTCAAATTTACAATTAACAATAAAAAAAGAGCATGGTACATTTGATACCTAACCCCTACTTCAAATGTATTAAGTTGTGAGTCCGCAAGAACTTTTTTTAAGGCATGAGCTCCAAAAGCACCTAAAACAATCGCCACAGTGCCCATTATGGCCGCAGTTAAAATTATTTTTTTTTCCATTTATCTTGATTATAAAACAAATATACCATTTTCTTTTTATGTTAAAAACCAGAATAGACTTAAAATTACTTTTAATAAATATAACAATTTATTACCTTCGTGTTATATTTACAACCAATATAATGAGAAACATACTAGTCATAGGAGCCGGCAGATCTGCCTCTTCTTTAATAAAATACCTGTTAAACAAGTCTACAGAAGAAAACCTAAAGATTGTTATTGCCGACTTATCTGTTGAATTAGCAAAAAAGAAAACAAATAATCACCCAAATGCTTCTGCAATTGCATTTGACATCTTCAATGCCGAACAACGAAAAACAGAAATTCAAAAAGCAGATATTGTTGTATCAATGTTGCCAGCACACATGCATATTGAAGTTGCCAAAGACTGTGTTACTTATAAAAAGCACATGGTAACTGCATCATATATTAGTCCCGCAATGCAAGAACTTGATAGTGCAGCGAAAGAAAACGGACTAGTTTTCATGAATGAAATTGGACTTGACCCTGGAATTGACCACATGAGCGCCATGAAGGTGATTGATGAAATTCGTGAGAATGGTGGAGAAATGATTTTGTTTGAATCATTTTGTGGTGGATTAGTTGCTCCAGAAAGCGACAACAATCTATGGAATTATAAATTTACTTGGAACCCAAGAAATGTAGTTTTAGCTGGCCAAGGCGGTGCCGCTAAATTTATTCAAGAAGGTACTTACAAATACATTCCTTACAACAAATTATTTCGACGTACTGAGTTTTTAGAAGTGGAAGGCTATGGTAGATTTGAAGCCTATGCGAACAGAGATTCTTTAAAATATAGAAGTGTTTATGGCTTAGACAATGCACTTACAGTTTACAGGGGAACAGTTAGAAGAGTTGGTTTTTCAAGAGCTTGGGATATTTTAGTTCAACTAGGAATGACGGATGATTCATATACTATTGATGATTCTGAAAATATGTCGTATCGTGATTTTACTAATTCATTTTTACCATATCATCCAACCGACATAGTTGAAATCAAACTACGTCATGCTCAAAAAATTGACCAAGATGATGTTATTTGGGACAAACTATTAGAATTAGACTTATTCAATCCAAACAAAAAAGTAGAATTAGCAAAAGCAACACCTGCTCAAATTCTTGAAAAAATACTTGCCGAAAAATGGGTTTTAAATCCAGAAGACAAAGACATGATTGTAATGTATCATAAATTTGGCTACGAATTGAACGGAGAGAAAAAACAAATTGACGCTACAATGGTTTGCAAGGGAGATGACCAAACATATACTTCAATGGCTAAAACTGTTGGCTTACCAGTTGCAATTGCAACTTTAAAAATATTAAATGGAGAAATTAAAACTCCCGGAGTTCAATTACCTATTACTAAAGAAGTTTACAACCCTATTTTAAAGGAACTTGAAGAATATGGAGTCATTTTCAACGAATATGAAAAACCATATTTAGGATACAATCCTGATAACGTTAGCAGTTAAAATAACATTTTAAAGCCTCGCATTTCGCGAGGCTTTTTTATTTACTTTAAAAAGCAAAATGTGTATATTTACTTCAAAATAGAAGTTTATGAAGGTAAATCAGTTACATATTGAAATAGACGGTATCGATAAAGAAATTTTACGCAACTTAATGGAAGACGCACGCAAACCCATTTTACAAATTGCAAATAAAATTGGTATTTCTGGCGCAGCTATTCATCAACGATTAAAGAAACTAGAACAAGCTGGTGTTATTTCAGGCTCAAAATTTGTAGTAGATATTAAAGTTCTTGGATATTCTACTATGGCGTTTGTAGGTGTTTACCTAGACAAAGCAATGAGCAACCCAGAAGCGGTAAGAGAACTAAAAAAAATACCCGAAGTTTTAGAATGCCATTACACCACAGGAAACTGGAGTATTTTCATAAAAATAATCTGTAGAGACAATGAACATTTAATGCAGTTACTCAACAAAAAGATTCAAGCTATCAAAGGCGTGTCGAGAACTGAAACATTTATTTCTTTAGATCAACAAATTGACCGTCAAATACAGATATAAAAAAAACCGTTTCATTAATTTGAAACGGTTTTTTGTAGTTTAAAACTTATCGTCTATTCATATATATCATTACATAATACAACAATGTACCTATTGAACCAATAGCAGCTACCACATAAGTTCTTGCAGCCCATTTTAAAGCATCCTTTGCACCATCATGCTCTTGTTGGGTTAACATTCTTTTATTCTCTAACCAAGCTAAAGCTCTATTACTCGCATCATACTCTACCGGCAAAGTAACCACTGAAAACAATGTTGTTGCAGCAAAAATAACAATCCCCACTAATAATAATTGTGGAAAAGTATTAATTAATAAAATTCCAGCTAACAAAATCCATTGTACAAAACTTGAAGCCACTTGTACAACAGGCACTAATTTTGAGCGCATAGTTAACCAACTGTACGCCCGCGCATGTTGTACTGCATGTCCAACCTCATGAGCAGCAACAGCGGCAGCCGCAGCGTTTCTTTGGTTATAAACTGCTTCACTTAAATTTACAGTTTTATCGGCAGGATTATAATGATCTGTTAAACGACCAGGTGTAGATATTACACGTACGTCTCTTATACCATTATCGGCAAGCATTTTTTCTGCTATTTCAGCGCCACTCATTCCATTTTGTAGATGCAATTTTGAGTAATATTCAAACTTACTTTTTAACTTGCTGCTTACCAACCAACTGGCTAACATAATTGCACCAGCTAAAATCATATAACTCATTCCCATGTTTTCTATATTTTGAATTTAAAGTTAATAAATAAACATCAAATTACATTCCATTTTTTTTAAATGTCAGTTTGACATAATTATTTACACAAAGTAATAAAAGCAATAAGTTCAGATGATTGATAATAACTAAAGTTTACAGATACTACATCATATCCTTGATTTACTTTTCGATTTAAAAATTGCTCAACTTCAACGGTTAACTTTTCTTTCATACTTTTTACCCCAGCTTTTTGCGTTAGAGTATGCACTTCATATTTTTTCATTTTAAACCTTATTTATTTGAAATTGCACTTGACGTTTTGTTAATATCCATAACTGGTAACAAACCATTTGAAGGAACATAAATAATTTGAGGCAAATCGCCTTTATCAGCTATTTTTTCTAAGGTTCTAATAAACAAATACTGATTATACGTTTCGCTTAAAGTCCCATTTTCTACCTTCATTGCTTCAGCCATACCTCTAGCTCTTTCAATTTCAGCTTGTGCATTTAATTTTTCAGCTTCTAGTTTTGCTTTTGCTTCTTCCACAAGAATTCTTCTATTTTGCTCAGCTTTTGCCATTTCTGCTTTTCCAGCCATTTCTTGTTGCCAAACATTATATCTTGGCAAACCAAACATCATAGCTGCAATTAACACAATTACTAAAGTAATAACTCCAAATACTATTTTACCAATACCTCTTTTTTCCATTTTCTTATATTTTATGTTTAGTTATTATACGTAAAATTTGAAAAAAGTTACACTTTTTAAAATCAAAACATAAAAAAACCTTCATTATGAAGGTTTTTATTTTCTAAGAAACATTTCTTAAGTTATCTGTTTTTTTAATTTCATCAAAAAGTTTTCGTTTCAAATTTTGCTCGCGCTGGATACAAACTCTACGAAAAGCCTCATACTCATCTTCCAATTCACGTAGAACCGACTTTGAGCTGTTCGCTATATCATTTGCTCTTCTAAATTTCAAAAATAAAATACCCGAAAATACAATCACTCCAAAAACCAAAAACCACATTACTACTGAGAACATTGTTTTGTTGATAGCCATTCCTAAAAAACTCACACTCTTAGCATCTACTAGCAAATTTGAATTGACAATTTGAAGCTCAGACACCTTATTTTGCAAGGCAATTATGGTGTTATCTTTTACATTTAATTGATTTAAAGTCTCCTTTTTTGCTATTTGCTCTTGCCTTAAATAATTTCCTAAATCTGATTGAAAGCTTATAATTTGATTTTGATCAATTACCTTGTAATTCTTATACGGTAACGATTCCTTCATCATGCTTGAAAAATTTTTCATTAATTCCTGTTTAGAAACAGAAACTTGATTCATTTCTTGCGCCTGCAATGTTATAAAGTTACAGCACAACAAAACCAATACAAAAACGTTTGTGGTTAATTTACTTTTCATAGTTCATTGATTTGGGGATTAATAAAACTAGTGATATTTCTTATCATTTTACCAGACTAATTGTCTGAGTCTTAAATATATGAAATACCAAAACACAAATCCAAATTTGTTTGAATAAAATTTACAATTTTAACACTCTAGTTGAATTTAGCGTAAGTAAATTATTATTTAAACTAAAAAACCCTAACATTTCTGTTAGGGTTTTTTAGTTTTGAATATTGTTTATTTGACTATCCAACCAAATTAATAATTCTCAATTAAAAACAATTTTTTTTGTAAAATTAATTTCCTAAAATTTTTAATTGAGCATCTATTTCGTTGTGAATCTTATCTAGTTCGTTTGAATAAGCACTTGTATCTTCTTGGATTGCTTTCTTAAAAAGATTGAAAGCTTTTATTCTTAATTGGGAATATTTTTTCAATTCTACACTCATTGTCTTTACTTCATCTGGCAAATCTGTAATTTTAGAAGCATCATCAATGATTTTGATGTTTTGGTTCCATTTTGGGATTACCTCTTCATCTAACTCTTTTATAAGCGCAAAAGCTGATTTTGTTTCTAAATGATTGTAGAATTCAATAGATTCACTCTCATTTTTATAAAAAACCTCCATTTTCGCATCATATAAATTTAAACTCTCATCATTAGAAGAAAAATAAACACTTATAAAAATAGTAGCTGTCATTATAAGTAAACACACAAATCCTATACCAGCTGCTTTCCAACCTGAATAAAAACTATTGCCATTTTTTTCGTGCAATTTTAAAACTTCTCCTTGTTTTAAATCAACAATATAATAAATAATAGCCGTATAAATAATTGGTAAAAGCTGAGATGGTACTTTGTCTATTATATTATCAGGAACCATATAAAGTCCTAAAAACAAAATTATTGTTGATCCAATTCCAATAAACAGAGCATTTAATGCATCATCTCTTTTGTCTAATGATTTGTAGTTTTCACTAACCAAATATCCCGCTGCTAAAGGCCCTCCGAAAAATGTTGCAATTCCAATCGCATTCTTCGAGAAAAATTTTACATTTTTAGTTTTATTTTCTTTTTCTAATTCCATATTTTTTACCCTACTAAGTTTATAATTTTACCTGGAACAATAATTACCTTATTAGGAGTTCTTCCTTGTAATTGCGCAATTGTTCTTTTGTCAGCCATTACAATTTCTTCAATTTGCTCTTTTGTTAAGTCCAAAGGCAACTTCATTGTAAAACGCATTTTTCCATTAAACGAAACTGGGTATTCTTTTTCAGATTCTACTAAATATTTCGCTTCAAAAAGAGGGAAATCTACCGTTGCAATTGAGCCTTCGTAACCTAATTGCTTCCATAATTCTTCAGCAATATGTGGTGCATAAGGCGACATTACAATTGCTAATGGTTCTAAAATGGCTCTGTGATGGCATTTTAATTGCGATAACTCATTTACACAAATCATAAATTGTGAAACCGAAGTATTGAAAGAGAAATTCTCAATATCTTCTGTAACCTTTTTAATAGTTTTGTGTAACGATTTATACATTTCAGCTGTTGGTTCTTCATTCGTAACAATTGAACCGTTATCATCGAAATACAAACGCCATAGTTTTTTAAGGAAACCATAAACACCAGTTATTCCAGCAGTGTTCCAAGGTTTTGCTTGTTCTAAAGGCCCCAAAAACATTTCATACAAACGTAACGTATCTGCTCCATATTCATTACAAATCTCATCTGGATTGACTACGTTGTATTTTGATTTAGACATTTTTTCCACTTCACGACCGACTATGTACTTTCCATCATCTTTTATGAAATAAGCATCATTATACTCATCATATAAGGGATGATTTATGAAAGCCTCAATATCTAATTCATTAGTAACATCATTAATTACAGCTAAATCAACATGTATTGGAATTGTATTAACCTGAATTTCAAAATCATTAATATTATTAATAACTTTTTGGGTAGAATCACTTTTTAAATTACTTTCTGCAGCTTTTACAAAAACTTCTTTTAACTTATCCTGATCCTTTAATATTGAATTTGAAATAACATATAATTTACTAAAATAATTTATTCTTATTTCTCTATCTTCTTTTAATGATTTACAAACAAACTCTTGAACTCTATAGACAAAAGCACTCATTCCCAAAATCATACCTTGGTTAATTAACTTTTTGAACGGTTCTTCTGTTGGAGCAAAACCTCTATCTTTTAAGAATTTATTCCAAAAACGAGCGTATAATAAATGTCCGGTTGCGTGTTCGCTTCCACCAATATATAAATCTACATTTTGCCAATAATCTAACGCTTCTTTGCTAGCAAAATCTTCTTCATTATGTGCATCCATATAACGCATCCAATACCAAGATGATCCAGCCCAACCTGGCATGGTGTTTAGTTCTAAAGGAAACACACTAGTGTGATTTATTTTTTCATTGTTTACCACTTGGTTCGTTTCAGTATCCCAAGCCCATACGCTTGCATTTCCTAAAGGTGGTTGTCCGTCCTCAGTTGGCAAATACTTTTCTACTTCTGGTAAAGCAATTGGTAAATGTTTTTTGTCAATCATTTGTGGTAAACCGTTCACGTAAAATACAGGAAATGGCTCACCCCAATATCTTTGTCTAGAAAAAACAGCATCACGCAAACGATAATTTGTTTTTCCGTTACCTTGTTTTATGTTTTCTAAAGCTTCAATCGCTTTTTTAGTTCCTTCTTTATACCCTAAACCGTTTAAAAAATCAGAATTTACTAATTGGAAACCTTCTTTTCCTGCAAATGCTTCTTCCGAAATATCTTGGTCGAAAATGTTCTTGATTTCAGGCATTCCGTTCGTTCCTTTAAAGAAATTCGCGAAAGCATAATCACGTTCGTCGCCACAAGGAACTGCCATAACTGCACCTGTTCCATAACCTGCTAAAACGTAATCTCCAATCCAAACCGGAATTGGTTCTTTCGAAAAAGGATGTTCTGCATACGCTCCTGTGAAAACGCCTGAAATGGTTTTTACATCAGCCATTCTTTCTCTTTCACTACGTTTTGCAGTGGCTTCAATATAAGCTTCAACCGCTTCTTTTTGCTCTGGAGTTGTGATTTTCGCTACCAAATCGTGCTCAGGTGCCAAAGTCATGAAAGTTACTCCGAAAATTGTATCAGGACGAGTTGTGAAAACATCTATGTAGTCGAAAGTCGAAGGTCCAATGTCTGAAAGATTAGTTTCACTTTCGTCTTTTGACTTTTGACTTTTGACTTTGAATTTCACCATTGCTCCAACCGATTTTCCAATCCAGTTTCTTTGCGATTCTTTTAGAGATTCCGTCCAATCGATTTCATTTAAACCTTGCAATAAACGTTCTGCATAAGCTGAAATTCGCATCGACCATTGAGTCATTTTTTTACGAATAACCGGATGACCACCACGTTCTGAAACTCCGTTTACGATTTCGTCATTTGCTAAAACCGTTCCTAACCCTGGACACCAGTTTACTTCTGTTTCAGCTAAATACGTTAATCTATATTGTAATAGTATTTTTTGTTGTTCATCAGATGAGAATGTGTTCCATTCGCTTGCCGAAAAAGACAAAATGTTATCGTCACAAACTGCATTTACATTGGTATTCCCGTTTTTTTCAAATTCTTCAATTAAAGTGCAAATACTTTCTGCTTTGTTAGAATCGTTATTATACCAAGATTCAAATAATTGAATAAAAATCCATTGTGTATGTTTGTAATAATCAGCATTTGAAGTACGAACTTCTCTGCTCCAATCAAATGAAAATCCGATTTTATCTAATTGTTCTCTATAACGCGTAATATTTTCTTTAGTGGTTTTATCTGGATGTTGCCCTGTTTGAATCGCATATTGTTCGGCAGGCAAACCAAATGAATCATACCCTTGTGGATGCAATACATTAAATCCTTTGTGACGCTTGTATCGAGCCACAATATCTGAAGCAATATAACCTAGCGGATGCCCAACATGTAAACCTGCCCCTGATGGATAAGGAAACATGTCAAGTACATAATATTTAGGTTTTTCTGAATTGTTTGATGCTGCAAAAGTTTGGTTTTCTGACCAATATTTCTGCCATTTAGATTCTATTTCGTTGTGAAAATATTTCATTTTTATTTATTTCAAATTTTCAAAAATCGGATGCAAAATTAACTATTTTAAATTCATTAGTAAACCAATTCCAAAATTATTCCGACTAATGACTGGATATGGCAATAAACTTATATCATCACTTTTCTTGAAAAAATGTTTTTTTACGAATTTATAAATATCAGGACTCCAATAGTGTACAACAAATGCGGTAGACATTCCTAGACCTGCACCAAAAAGCACATCGGCAACCCAATGTTTCTCATTAGTTACTCTAAAAAAACCCGTTGCGGTTGCAATTACAAAGCCAGAAGAAGCAAACCAAATATTATCATCTTTGTACTCTAAAAAAAGTAAAGTTGCAGAATTAAAAGCCGTATTAGTATGTCCTGAAGGGAATGATCTTAAACCATACAATTCTGGCCGTTTATCATTAAACCCCATTTTAATTACCCTTCCAATAATTCCAGAAATTGACAATGAAACAAGTTGATTGGTCCCTCGTTGCATAAAACCATGCCTTGCTTGAAAACCAAGTTTCTCACCAGAAACATCTAATAAAACAGGAAGATATTGCAAAAAATCGTCTTGTTTAAATTGGTATCTATTACCTAAAGCGTTTTGATGAAACTCGTATGTTTTCCTTTTTAAATCTACATCACGGAAAACAAGTCCTGATGTCATTAAAACTGCAGGAATAATAAAATTTTTCACTTTAAGTCTAGAAGAGTCTTTAACAACAATATTTAACGAATCTTGCGCTTGAACAGTTAAATTGACCAATAAAAACAAAGTAAACAATATCCTTTTTAACATCCTTTTGACTAAATTATTTCACTAAACATGCATCATGTTATGTGCAAATCTACGTTTATTGTACGAAAGTCAAAACTTTAGACGTTATATTCTATATATACGGAAATTCTTTTTTATTTTTACACCTTAATTTATAGCACACTATGGCATCATCATTTGAAAATTACAATAAAAGAAGGTTAATTTCTTCTTATTTCTCTGTAGTTTTAAGTATTTTCTTGGTTTTATTTTTGTTAGGAACTTTAGGGTTATTTGTAATTAATTCTAAAAAAATAACGAATGATTTTAAGGAGAAAATACCTATGTCAGTTTATTTTAAAAATGAAGCAAGCGATAGTACTTTAGCTGCTTTTGATACTGAATTGAAAAATTCTCGTTTTATTAAAGAATATACATTTGTACATAAAGACAGTGCTGCTAAAAAAAATGTAGACATTGTAGGTAAGGAATTTATGGAATTTCTTGGTTTCAATCCTCTACAAAACTCTTTTGACATTAATCTAAAAGGAGATTATGTAGTGGCTGACAGCATTAAAACTATTGAAACAGATATTAAGAAAAATGAAATGGTTTCAGATATTATCTATGATAAAAATTTAGTAGACATTGTAAACGATAACATTAAAAAAATTAGTTTTTGGATTTTAGTAATCAGTGGTTTTTTTGCTGTAATTGCGATGTTATTAATCAACAGTTCATTAAGACTTTCTATTTATTCACACCGTTTCACAATTAAAACTATGCAAATGGTTGGCGCAACTAAATCATTTATTAGAAAGCCTTTTATTTGGCGAAGTATTAAACTTGGTCTTTTAGGTTCTGGACTAGCTATTGTTGCTATTTTAGGAGTAGTTTATTATGTAGATGGAATTTTTCCAAACATTGGTATAGCTAAAGATTATGTTTCTATAGGTATTGTAATCACAGGCGTATTAGTTGTAGGAATTGTAATTACTTGGATAAGTACTTTCTTTGCTACACAACGCTTTTTAAATTTAAAAACTGACGATTTATATTAATTAAAATATTGAGGTAAGATTGCCTTCGGCCTGTTCGCAAGCTCGAGTACTTTGTGCCTCGCAATGATATTATGAAAAACGAAAACAACAAACCTCAATTTTTATTTGACAAAATTAATTATAAGTTTCTTTTAATTGGCCTTGGTGTAATTGCTTTAGGTTTTATTTTAATGAGTGGTGGTGGAAGCGAAGACCCAAATGTTTTTAACGAAGATATCTTTAATTTTAGACGCATTCGATTAGCACCTACAACCGTACTTATTGGATTTGGAATTGTTATTTATTCGATTTTTAAGAAAGAGAAGAAATAAGCAATGAATATAGTACAAGCCATTATTCTTGCT
>JBEDTP010000208.1:0-14719 GCA_040119075.1 Flavobacterium sp. | reverse complement strand
AACTAAATGCAATTGGAAATTTAACAAATTTACCTACAAAAGTACAAAAAGAATTAAATGAAGTAATTTCAAAAACTTCATCAAATAATAGAATGACACTTACATTAGCTTTAAGCTACGGCTCAAGAGAAGAAATAATTCAAGCTGTTAAAAAAATAAGTGAGAAAGTTAAAAATAATATAATTTCCAATGAAGCTATTGACGAATCAATTATTAATCAGCATCTTTACACACAAGATTTACCTGATGTAGATTTAGTCATAAGGACAAGTGGCGAACACAGAATAAGTAATTTTTTATTATGGCAAATTGCATATGCAGAATTTTATTTTACAGATGTATTATGGCCTGATTTTAGTGAAGAAAATCTGTACGAAGCAATAGTTAGCTATCAGAATAGAGAAAGAAGATTTGGAAAAACAAGTGAACAAATTTCAAAGTAAAAAAATGTTAAAAAAAGGAATTCAAGCGTTATTTACCTTATTATTAATAGGTAGTTACAATACAATTATTGCTCAAGAAACAAAATTTGAAAACGGAAAAGAATATATTTTAGCAGATGTTGAAGTAACTGGGAAGGTAAGTTACAATCAACAAACTGTTGTTACGTTTTCTGGTCTTGAGAAAGGGCAAAGCATAATGGTTCCCGGAGAAGATATAAGTTCGGCAATTAAAAAACTTTGGAAACTTGGCCTTTTTAGTGACGTAAACTTTTATATCAATAAAATTGAAGGAGATAGTATTTTTCTTGAACTTAATTTAAATGAATCGCCTAAACTAGCCGATGTAAAAATAATTGGTCTAAAAAAAGGTAAGGCTGAAGAAATCATAAAACAAGCTGATTTAAAAAAAGGGAAAATAGTTAATGAAAACTTAATAACAACCACAAAAAATTATATTGAAAATAAATATAAAAAAGAAGGGTTTTACAATGCTAAAGTTTTAATAAACACGATTCCCGATTCAACTGAGAGTAACGTTAAAATGGTTGTAAACGTTAATAGAGGAATTAAAGTTAAAGTTAAAAAAATAGATTTTGTAGGCAATAATGAGATGAAAGAAGCTAAACTTAAAAGAGCCTTCAAAAACACTAAACAAAGAAGCCTTTTACATGTTTTCAAGAGATCTAAATATATTAAAGAAAAATATAAAGAAGATTTAGTTTCTGTAATAAATAAATACAAAGAAAATGGATTCAGAGATGCACGAATTACCTCTGATTCGATTACATACAACAAAAAGTCAAATACAATATCTATCAAAATAAATTTAGAGGAAGGTAAAAAATATTACTTTGGCGATATCCGATACTTAGGAAACTCAGTATATACAGATCAACAACTTGGTAGAATTTTAGGCATTAAAAAAGGTGATGTATATAATGGAGTAATGCTTCAAAAAAGAATTGCAGATCAATCAAAGCCTGACGGAGAAGACATTACTAATCTTTATCAAAATAACGGGTATTTATTTTCAAGCATCAATCCTGTTGAAGTAAAGACTTATAATGATACTATAGACTTTGAAATCAGAATAACCGAAGGTCCAATTGCATATTTCAACAAAATATCAGTTGTTGGAAACGACAAAACAAATGACCATGTTATTTATAGAGAATTAAGAACTAAACCAGGGCAGAAATATAGCAAAGAAGAATTAATTCGATCAATAAGAGAATTAGGCCAACTTGGCTTTTTCGATCCAGAAGCAATTAAACCAGATTTTAAAAATGTAGATCCACAAGCAGGAACTGTAGATATTGAATATAGTGTTGTTGAAAAAGGATCTAGTCAAATAGAACTACAAGGTGGTTATGGCGGAGGTGGTTTTATTGGAACCCTAGGCCTTTCGTTTAATAACTTTTCTGCAAGAAATATGTTTAAAAGAGGCGCATACAAGCCTTTACCTATGGGAGACGGTCAAAAAATGGCATTAAGATTACAAGGAAGTTCTTACTTTCAAACTTATAGTCTATCATTTTCTGAACCATGGTTTGGAGGAAAAAAACCTGTAAGTTTCTCATCATCTATCTCACACAGTAAACAGTTCTTATACAATTACCAAACAAGAGATGTTACAAGAAATCAAAGCTTTAATATCACATCTTTTTCTGTAGGATTAGCAAAAAGATTGACTGTTCCAGATGATTTCTTTGTATTATCTCATACAGCTTCATTTCAGTACTATAAGCTTAATAATTACAATACAGGATTATTTACTTTTGGTAATGGTGCATCAAGAAATTTAGCATACACAATTGGACTAAGCAGAAACAGTAAAGGTACGAACCCTATCTTCCCAACTTATGGTTCTGACTTTAGTATTTCAGGAAGATTTACACTCCCTTATTCGTTATTTAATGGTGTAGATTATGGTGATTTAGAAAACCAAGAATCTTATAAACTTAAAAACAATACTGGAAACGGATATTTTAACTCAAATAGTAATTGGGTACCGCCAGGAGCATTTTTAGACGAAAACGGTGATGCTGTAACTGATTTTAATGATGCTGCTCCCGACCAAGCAAAAGTTGATCAGAAGAAATACAATTGGTTAGAATATTATAAAATAAAGTTTAAAGCAGACTGGTACACTAGAATTTACGACAAATTAGTTTTAAGATCTATGGGTGAGTTTGGATTCCTAGGCGCTTACAATAGCGATAGAGGACTAGTGCCGTTTGAGAGATTTTATTTAGGTGGAGATGGTTTAGCAAACTATTCATTAGACGGTAGAGAAACGATTCAATTGAGGGGATACCCAAATAACTCTTTATCATCTATTGATGGTGGAACAGTTTATAATAAATTCTCATTAGAGTTAAGATATCCTATTACATTAAAACAAGCAGCTTCTATTTATGCGTTGTCTTTCTTAGAAGCGGGTGCTGCTTTTGATAATTTTAAAAATTACAATCCTTTTAATCTACAGAGATCTGCAGGGTTTGGATTAAGAGTGTTCATGCCTGCATTTGGTTTATTAGGAATTGACTTCGCTCATGGTTTCGATGCAATCCCAGGTCAAAATGTCAAGAGTGGATGGCAAACTCATTTCATCATAGGACAACAATTCTAATTTAAATGCGTTTTAATAAAATATAAATTTTAGAATTTTAACTTAAAAAAACATTTCATATCTTTCGGAATGTTTTTTTAAGTTTTTAAAAACGACATTTAAACCTTAAAATATGAGAATAAGCAAACACATATCTATTATACTTTTGTTAGTTTCTATCACATCATTTTCTCAATCGAGAGGTGTAAAAATAGGATATATTGATATGGAGTATATCTTAGAAAAAGTTCCAGATTATGCAGAAGCTAAAAACCAGCTAGATCAAAAAGCTCAAAAATGGAAACAAGAAATTGAAGTTAAAAAAAATGAAATAAAAGCTCTGAAAGAAAGTTTAAATACTGAAAAAGTTCTTTTAACAAAGGAATTAATTGAGGAAAGAGAAGAAGAAATTGCTTTTCTAGAAAAAGAATTATTAGACTATCAAGAAAAAAGATTTGGAGCTAAAGGAGATTTAATTATTCAAAAGACACTTTTAGTTAAGCCTATACAAGATCAAGTTTTTACAGCAATTCAAGATATTGCAGAAACAAAAAAATATGATTTCATTTTTGACAAATCATCAGATTTAACCATGTTATTTGCTGCCCAAAGGTTTGACATAAGCGATCAAGTTGTTCGAATTTTGACTCGAATTCAAAAAAGAGAACAATTGTCAAAAAAACAACTTAAAGATCAAGAAGCAAAAGAAGCAGAGGAAGACATGATCGATGAAAACCCAGCAATGGCTGAGAGACAAAGAATCTTAGACGAAAGAAAAGCTGCAAGAGAAAAACTATTAGAAGAAAAGAAACAAGCTGCTGAAGAAAGAAAAAGATTAGCTGCAGAAAAAAGGCAAAAATTAATTGATGAGAGGGAAGCTAAAAAAAATGGCACAGTAATTGAAACTAATGAAACAGAAGGTGAAAAAAAAGAAGGGAATATTGATGAGACAGAAGCTACAAATGAAAAGGAACTAACTCCAGAAGAAAAAAGGCAACAAGTTCTTGAAGAAAGAAAACAAAAAGCAGAAGAAAGAAAACAAGCTTTAGAAGAGAAAAGAAAGAAAATATTAGAAGAGAGAGAATCTGCAAAAAAGGCAAAAGAAGAAGAAAACAAAGTAGAATAATAATAACCTAAATAAAATTAATAATAAGAATGAAACAATTAAAAACTTTAGCAATTGCATTAGTAATGTTTGTTGGTACTCAAGTATCTGCACAATCTAAAATGGCACATATCGATGTTCAAGCATTAATGACTGGAATGCCAGAAATGAAAACTGCACAAACTCAAATTCAAAAAGTTCAAGAAACTTACGACAAAGAGTATAAAACAATGGTACAAGAGTATCAAACAAAATTACAAAAATACGAGCAAGAAGCACCTACTGTTGGAGAAGCTGTAAATGAGACTCGTTCAAAAGAAATGCAAGATATGGGAGGAAGAATCCAACAATATCGTGAAAACGCAACAAAAGAGTTACAACAAAAAGAATTAGACCTTATTAAACCTATAATGGAAAAAGCTCAAGCTGCAATTAAGAAAGTAGCTAAAGCTAAAGGATTTCAATATGTTTTAGACTCTACAACTGGAAGCGGTGTATTAGTTGCTGACGGAACTGATTTATTAGCTGACGTTAAAAAAGAATTAGGTTTCTAATCAAACTCTAATTTTTTAAAATATAACTGCTCATACTTTAAATAGTTTGAGCAGTTTTTTTTTACATTTGTTATATGAGTAATAAAAATCCTATTGGCTTATTCGATTCTGGAATTGGTGGTACATCAATTTGGAGAGAGATTCATTCGCTTTTACCTTTTGAGAACACCATTTACTTAGCAGATAGTAAAAATGCTCCTTATGGAGTAAAATCAAAAGATGAAATTATTCAGCTATCAATTAAAAACACCGAATTTTTATTAAATAAAAACTGCAAACTAATTGTTGTTGCGTGCAATACCGCAACAACAAATGCAATTAAGGAATTAAGGGAAAAATACAACTTCCCATTCATAGGAATAGAACCCGCTATTAAACCTGCTGCGAATAAAACCAACACTCACACAATAGGAATTTTAGCTACAAAAGGAACATTAAATAGTGAATTATTTCATAATAATGTAGCTAATTTCTCAGAAGTTAAAATAATTGAACAAGTTGGACATGGATTAGTACAACTAATAGAAAATGGCGATATTAACTCTTCTGAAATGACTCTTTTGTTAAAAAGTTATATAGAACCTATGTTAGACCAAAATATTGACTATTTGGTATTAGGATGCAGTCATTATCCATATTTGATTCCGCAATTAAAAAAGATAATTCCACCACACGTAAAAATCATTGACTCAGGCGAAGCAGTGGCTAAACAGACTCAGAATATTTTAAATCAATACAAACTGAATAACAATTCTAAAGCAGAAAGCTATAACCACTTTTATACCAACAGTAATTCAAAAGTTTTAAAGGCTATTTTAAAAAACAGCTATACAGTTTACGAAAAAGATTTTTAAAGAATTATTCGTCTTTAAACCAACCTGAATACATTACATAGTTATTGGAAATTCTTTCAATTTCACCCGCAAAGTCACTTTGATCAATATCTTTTACCTTTTTAGCAGGAATACCAGCATATATAGTTCCAGATTCAACAATAGTATTTTGCGTAACTACAGAACCTGCTCCTATTATTGAGTTGCTATGAACAACACAATTATCCATAACAATTGCACCCATTCCAATTAAAACATTATCATGTATTTCACAACCATGCACAATAGCATTGTGACCAATTGAAACATTATTCCCTATAACTGTAGGATGTTTTTGATAAGTACAATGAATTACAGCTCCATCTTGTATATTTACTTTATTACCAATTTTAATAAAGTTTACATCTCCTCTAACTACAGCATTAAACCAAACACTGCAATTATCTCCAAAAGAAACGTCTCCAACGATAGTAGCATTTTCCGCCACAAAACAATCCTTTGGTATACTAGGTGATTTTCCGTTTACTTCTTTAATTATCATGTTTAAAATATTTAAAAAAAATGTCCTGAATAAAAATTCAGGACAAATATAAATCTTATATAATTATAATAGCTATTAATTAACTGCAGGACAATTACAATCCCACTCAGCTGCTCTACAAAAAATATCAAATCCAAGAGTAATCTGATGAAAACCACCATTGTCAAATTTAACATCACCCAATAAATGAGAATATGTATATGCAAACATAAACTTCTTATAATTTACACCAACAATTGGAGTTATATATTGTAATTTTTGTTCTTTAACTGTCGTTCCGCTTAAATATTCTGCACCATCAAAACTTCTTCTATAAGAAACTCCACCCCAAAGTCTACCAAAATCAAGGTTTTTATAAACTTTTAAATTTAAATCAATAGATTTCTCTGAAGTTTCTTCAGTCATTTGAAACATAACAGAAGGTTCAAACATTAATCTATCACTATCTCCAAAAACAGCACCAGCACTCCAAAGATATTTTCTTAAATTATCAGACTCAACTTCACTTGTATACAACTCTCTTCTATTTGCTAGGAAATTTTTTACTGTTAAATGAGTAAAGAAATCCATATAATGATAAGAAGCTCCAATATCAACATTAAAATAGGCATCTTTTTGAATAACCCCAGGAATTACTACAGGATCAAACCCATCAAAGTCAGTTCCATCAATATTACTTTGAACAAAGGCAGCACTTAAACCAAAAGATAATTGATTCAAATCTGAAGTTCCTCTAGAAAATCTCAAATGATGAGCATAAGTTAACTTTGCTCCTTTTTGAGAATGATAACCGTTTTTATCATTAAAAAGAATCATACCAACTCCAGAAGTTCCATCTTCATCTAATGAAGTATTAAAACTTAAAGTTTGTAAAGCAGGAGCATCTTCTTGACCAAGCCATTGTTGGCGGCCAGTTAACCTAATTTTCCCACAGTTTGCTGCACCAGCCATTGAAGGGTGAATTAAATAGTAATTATCCGATAAATAATCTGAATAAACAGCAACTCCTTCTTGAGAAAAAGTAATTTGAGACAATGCAAAAGCAAAAATTAAAAAAATCTTTTTTAAATTCATTTTCAATAATTTAATGTAAACAACTGTTTACCAGCTGAAAAATATAACTTTCTGAAGGTCGTAAAAATCACGAACTTGCCAAAGATATAAATTTTAATTTAAGTTTAACAACTTATTTTTATCTAAAAACAACTGCAAAAAGTTAAAAAAATAAAAATGAAATATACAGACAAGTTTTGTTTATTACCTTTGTAAAAAAAGATAATGCACAAGATAGTAATAAAAGAAACTAACAATCCATTAATTATAAAGTTTGAACTCGATGAATTTATTGTAAAAAATCAAAGTTTTGAATTTAAAAACATTGACGAAACAAAAAATTCTCCACTAGCTCAACAATTATTCTATTTACCTTTTGTAAAAACAGTATACATTTCTGCTAATTTCATAGCAATAGAACGATTTTCAATTGTTGAATGGAAAGATGTACAAGACGAAGTTGCTGAGCAAATTGAAGATTTTATAAACTCTGGAGGCACTATTATTAAAATTGAGGAAAATTCTAATAAAAAGATTCCTGTTTCAATTTATGCTGAAAACACACCAAATCCTGCAGTTTTAAAGTTTGTAAGTAACAAACTACTAACTAAAACAATGGTTGAATGTAAAAATATTGATGATACTTCAGCATCCCCATTGGCGAAAGAATTATTTAAATTTCCCTTTGTTAAAGAAGTTTTTATTGACGAAAATTACATTTCAATTACAAAGTTTGAAATAGCAAATTGGGATGATGTGACTTTAGAAGTCAGAACCTTCATTAAAGAGTTTATAGAAAACGGCAACGTTGTTGTAGATGAATCTTTAATTGTTAAAACAGAGAGTCATAAAAAACAACAAGAAGAATATTTTGATAAGCTTGATGTTACTTCACAACAAATAATTAATATTCTTGAAGAATATATTAAACCAGCAGTTCAAAGTGATGGAGGGAATATAATGTTTGACTCATTTGACCCGACAGAAAAAAGAGTTAAAGTAATTTTACAAGGTGCTTGTAGCGGATGTCCTTCCTCAACATTTACTCTAAAAAACGGAATTGAAAACATGCTGAAAGACATGTTGAAAGATCAAGATATAAAAGTTGAAGCAATAAATGCTTAGACCATAAAATTATATACAAAAAAAGGGGGAACTAATTGGCTCCCCTTTTTTGTATATATTATTTAACTACTTTGATTTAGTAGCTGCATAATGATTAAAATCTTTAAACAATTCCAATAAATTCATTGTTGCTTTAATCAAGTCATTAGTTTCTAACAACAATGCAAAATACAACTTACTGTTTTTTGGACTATTTTCAGTTGTTCTAATTCTTTCAATTTGCTTTTGAATTAAATCTGAAATTTTATCTAAAGTCACATTTCGCTCTGATAAAATTGCATCAATATTATCAAAATCTTTATTATTAAAAATAGTCTCGATATCCTTAAATAAATTTAAAATGTGTAATTCAACACTCTTTAAATCTTTAGTTTGATTAAATTTTAATTGTTTGTGATTATTATTGATATGTGAATAACCATTTTGAGCAATAAAACTCATAGACTGAGAAATATCTTGTAAGTAACCTAAAGTTAGAATATAAAATTTACTTGCCTCAACAGAAGTTTCATCTAAATTTTTAATAAAATAATAAACATTACTTTTTAATTCATCAACTTGTTTTTCAAGTTTTTTAACCGCTTTTCTATTTTCTTTAAGAGTTGGTAAATCTTGTAAACTTAACCCACTAACTACACCACTGTAGACTTTATTGGATTTGTTTACAATATTTGCAATTTGATCTGAAGTTTCATTGATAACCTCATTAATTGTAACAATATCTTCTCTTTTTAAACTTAAAGCTTCCTCTTCTTCTTTTACTTTCTTTTTATGCAATTGGTTACTTCTGTAAAAGAATATTGCAATAACCATCATAAAAGCAAAGAATGCAAACGCTTCACCAATATATAGTAAATATGCAATTACTCCCGAAGCTAAAAATGCAGCGATTGCAGTAAAAAACCATCCGCCAATAACATTTAAAACTCCAGCAATTCTATAAACGGCACTTTCTCTGTCCCATGCTCTATCTGCAAAAGATGTACCCATAGCTACCATAAAAGTTACATAAGTTGTAGATAAAGGCAATTTCATAGAAGTACCAATAGATATTAATACCGCAGCAACAATTAAGTTAACCGACGCACGAACCATATCAAACATTGGTTGTTCACTTCTTTTCCCTTTATACTCAGGTAAAATAAATTGCTGATCTATTTTAAACTGAAGCGCTTTTGGCAAAATAAAGTTAATTCCATTGCCAACATACATCGCTCCTCTTACAATATATCTTGATAATGTATTAGCATTATATTTTTCAGATCCTTCACCTTGGCGTGATAAGTTTTGTTCTGTTTCAATAACATTTCTAGCTTTTTTAGAAGTCCATAATGTATAAACCATTATTCCTCCTGCTAAAGCTAAAAATATGAATGGTGCTGGCAAATTTTCACCTTCAAGACCAGACATCATGAACTCTTTAGCTCCTAAAGTTTGTCCTGCAACTGTATACATCTCATAAGACTGAAATGCTGCAATTGGCACACCTATAAAATTAACTAAATCATTTCCTGCAAAAGCCAATGCTAATCCAAAAGTACCAACAATAATAATAAGTTTAAAAATATTAAACTTAATTACACTCATAACTAATTGACAAGCTATAGTCCAAAAAATAAAACAATAACCAATAATCATCAATTGGTTTCCTTTTATAAAGTCTTTTGCATCAGAAGAAATAAAAGTAACCGACTTTAATCCTTTTATTAAAATAAAAAATGAAATTGCTGTTAATGCAAATCCTCCAAATAAAGCTCCGAAAAATTTATATCTTTTTTCGATATGAAATGTAAACAACAACCTTGAAATATATTGTATAATTGCTCCTAAAGCAAATGACAAAGCTACCGACAACAAAATACTATATACAATTTCAGAAGCTTTTTTAGTATTAATATAACTTCCCAAAGTATTAAAATCTCCGTCTGAAAAATATATTTTTGTAATAGCTATAAAAACAGATGCTCCTAATAATGAAAATATAATTGAAACTGTTGTTGATGTTGGCAAGCCTAATGTATTAAAAACATCTAGCAATAATACATCTGTAATCATTACTGCCAAGAAAATCATAATTACATCATTGAAACTAAACATACTAGGTGTAAAAATTCCACTTCTTGCAATCTCCATCATTCCATTAGAGTACAATGCACCAACAGCGACACCAATACTGGCAACTATCATAATGGTTTTGAAAGAAACAGCTTTTGAACCAATAGCAGAATTCAAAAAATTAACCGCATCATTACTAACTCCAACCATTAAATCAATAATAGCTAAAAGTGCTAATGCAATAAGCATAATAACATAAACTTGTTCCATAATTTTTATAAATTAAAATCCGGCAAATTTGTCACAAAATCTTCTATTCAATGTTAAGCTAATGTTATCAAATCATACCTCAACAATATATTTTTGATTTATTTAAAACAGATTAAAGATACTATAAAAAACAAAAAAACGGACTACAATTAAGCAATCCGTTTTTTTTATTACTAACTTTTAACTACTTTTTTGTTTCAACGTAGTTATTAAACTCTTTAAACAACTCAAGCAAACTCATTGTTGCATTAACTAAATCGCTTGTTTCCAGTAACAATCCAAAGTATAATTTACTGTTTTTCGGACTATTTTCAGAAGTTCTGATTCTCTTAATTTGCTTTTGTATTAACACAGAAACAGTTTCTAAGAATTTAGATTTATCTTCAATAACCTTATCGATATTTTCATAATTTCCAGAAATAAAAATCTCTTCCATCTCTTTAAACAATTCCATAATTTCTAACTCTATCGTTTTCAACTCTCTTAGTTGATTGAATTTTAGTTGTTTATGATTATTGTTAATATGTGAATGACTATTATTTGAAATATAACTTATAGATTGAACAATATCTTGTACATAACCTAATATTAAAATATAAAATTTACTTGCCTCAACTGAAGTTTCATCTAAATTTTTAATAAAATAGTAAACATTGCTTTTCAGTTCATCTACTTGTTTTTCAAGTTTTTTAACAGCCTTTTTATTCTCTTTTAAAGACGGTAAATCTTGTAAGCTTAATCCTGAAACAATTCCGCTATAAATTTTATTGGTTTTACCAATTATTTTAGAAACCTGTTCAGAACTTTCATTTATTACTTCATGAATAGTAACAATATCTTCTTTATTTAAAGTTTTAAGTTCTTCCTTATCTTTCATTTTTGTTTTATGAACTTGGTTACTTCTGTAAAATAAAACAGCAACCAAAATCATTAATCCAAAAAACGCATATACTTCTCCAATATATAATAAATAAGCAACAATTCCAGAAGCAATGAATGCAGCAATAGCTGTAAAAAACCAACCACCAACAACATTTAAAACTCCTGCAATTCTATATACAGCACTTTCTCTATCCCAAGCTCTGTCGGCAAAAGAAGAACCCATTGCCACCATAAAAGTAACGTATGTTGTAGATAAAGGCAATTTCATAGAAGTTGCAATAGAAATTAAAACCGCAGCAACAACTAAGTTAATAGAAGCACGAACCATATCAAACATTGGTTCCTCACTCCTTTTTCCTACATAAGCAACTGGATTGAATCGTTTATCAATTTTTGCACTAATAGCATTTGGAACAATATAATTTAATCCATTACTTAAATAAACCGATCCTCTTACTAAGAATCTTGAAAACACATTTGATGAAAACTTTTCAGCACCATCAGATTGTCTTGATAAACCTTGCTCAGTTTCTAAAACATTCATAGATTTTTTAGAAAACCAAAGTGTTGCAACCATAATTCCACCAGCAATAACTAATAAAAGTGTTGGAGTTCCTACTTTTTCCGCCAAGACAGACATTGCGAATCCTGTTGCAGGAGCACCAGAAGCAACCCAAGCCTCATATGATTGCCATGCCGCAATAGGCACACCAATAAAATTAACTAAATCATTTCCCGCAAAAGCTAATGCTAATGCAAATGTTCCTACAATAATGATGATTTTATATATGTTCTTTTTTAAAACAGCAACCATTAAATAAGAAAACACAAACCAAAAAATAAAACTTCCTAATAATACTATAGGTGTTTTATCTTTAATTAAGGGTTTAATTTCTTTATAGAAATCGGTTCCTTTTAATCCTTTAATGATAATAAAATAAGTAATTGCAGCTAATGCAATTCCGCCAAACACAGCTCCAACCCATTTCGCTTTCTTTTCAAAATCAAATGTTAATGCTAATCTAGAAATATATTGTACTAAAGCTCCAACAGTAAACGAAACTACAACCGATAGTAAAATTCCTAAAATAATTTGAGTCGCCTTATCAGAATTAATATAATGACCAATAGTTGCTAGAGAATCTCCTTTGTTTACTATTTTAATTGTTGCCATAACTACAGCAGCACCTAATAACTCAAAAACAATTGACACTGTCGTTGATGTTGGCATACCAAGAGTATTAAAGAAATCCAATAATAATATATCAGTAATCATTACTGCCATAAAAATTATCATGATTTCATCAAAATAAAATTCTCCAGGCATAAAAATACCTTTTCTAGCTACTTCCATCATTCCGCTAGAGAAAATTGCCCCTACTGCTACACCTAAACTTGCAACTATTAGTATAGTTTTTAAAGAAATTGCTTTTGATCCTACTGCCGAATTTAAAAAATTAACCGCATCATTGCTTACTCCAACCACAAGGTCAATAGCGGCCAAAACCCCTAAAGCAATTAGCATAATAATATAAATCTGCTCCATAATAAAAAATTAAAAAAGTGCAAAACTGAAATTCTTTATCTCAGTTTTGCACTTTACGTTAGTTAAAAAATTAAAAATGTAAATCTAATTGTAAGCGCCACATAACTTCGTCAGTTCCACCGTCTACCGATAAATAACTTACGTCTGTTTGAACTTTTAATTTATGACCTACTATATATTTAGATACTCCAAGAGTATATTGATTTTCCGGGTTTTTCCCTGTAATAGATTTATCTAATTCAACATGAGTAAAACGTCCTGCTACTTCGTAATTGTTTTTAAACAAATATCCTGATTGAAGGTTTAATGCACTACCTACTTGAACCACATCTCCAGTTAATGAATTATCAGAATTTTTAGCATATGGATCTGCTGCTGTTCTATCTGCATATTCGCCCATAAATGAGAATCCTTTATATTTAAAAACCGCATCAACAAAAAGCGTTTTTATATTTGTTTCATAAAAACCTAAATCATTTACCATATGTGAGCCTTGATTTCCTCTATTCATAACAGCATTGTTATTAAAATCATATGTGGATGCTAACATTAATCTGGGCTTCTGTTCTCTTTTTAAATCGCCTCCACTATATTCCCCTTCACTTGTAAACTCACCCAACGGAAACAATTCTAATCTAGCAGTATACTCATGCCCGCCTAAGTTTCCTGTTGTGATATTTCTTCCTTCCCCCTGAGAAATTGCAATTTTTTCTTTAACAACAAACTTATCAGTTAAATTGAAATGATGTCTTAATTGAATTCCCATGTCTCTATCAATATTAAACCTACTGTTTAATAAAGAACGATCTACTAACTGCATATTCCCTGATGAAACAACTCTTTCTACATTTCCTGGCAACTTTGTTTGCCCCATCCATAAAGAGAAATTTTGATAAAAATCCCACATTACAACAGCGTCTAATATATATCTTGGAGAATCACCTGTAAACTCAGATGCTCCAGATATATCTTGGTTTGACAAGCCTAACTCAATCTTATATGTTAATTTTGGATTATAAGCGAAACCTTCAAATTTTAAACGAGATCTTCTAATGTTAAAACTTTGTTCTGGATTTGTTAATTTATCATCAGTAGCACTCCAAGATGATGTAGATAACATTTGAACTCTAGCAGAAAAGTTCATACTCCAAGTACTATCTTTACCAAGTATATTAAAGATTCCTTTACCAAATTTTGTGTTATTATTTTCTGTTTGAGAATAAGTAACTGTATGCATAAATGCAAATAGACCAATTAGGGCAATTAATTTTTTCATCGTGTGTTGTTGTTTTTGTCGCTGCAAAGAACCTGATTCTATGTTAACTTAATGTTATCTAAATATAAATAAAGCATTAAAAAAGGCTGCTTGATCAAAGCAGCCCAAACAGTATTTGAGTCGACAAAAACTAACAACACGGTTTCCATCTTAAGACCCTACAAAATTGAAACATTAATATTAACTAAAGATTAATCTCATGTTACATTAGTATTAAATCAGATTATTTTTATTTATTATTACCCATATGTTTCAAATACCTTAATATATAAAGTATTTGTTTTATAAAACAAATTGAAAAAATTATCTTTGTAAAAACTAAAAAAACTAAAAAAAATGCCAGACAATGAAATTCAAAAATATGTTGAGTTATTAAAAAATGTTGTTTTAGAATATTCACAAAAAAATATTTTTGCTTTTTTAAT
>JBEDTP010000207.1:0-15003 GCA_040119075.1 Flavobacterium sp. | reverse complement strand
CTCCCATTCTGTTTGCAGTTGCATCTATAATTCTCTTATTTGCTTGATGTGCCACTAACCAATTAACATCGTCATGAGTAAGGTTATTACGCTGCATAATTTTTTCACTAACATCTGCCATTCCAGAGACAGCATATTTAAATACAGTTTTACCGTCTTGGAAAACATAATGTTGTTTATTTTTTACCGTTTCTTCTGATGGAGGCAAAATTGAACCACCGGCATCAATCTTAAGAAACTCCCTACCAATACCGTCGCTCTTCAGATACTCATCTTGTAAACCTAAACCTTCTTCATTTGGTTCGAATAAAACGGCACCTGCACCATCTCCAAAAATAATGCAAGTAGCTCTATCTGTATAGTCAATAATAGAAGACATTTTATCTGCACCTATTAATAAGACTTTTTTATATTTTCCAGATTGAACATAAGCAGAAGCAGTAGACATTCCATAAAGAAAACTTGAACAAGCAGCGTGTAAATCGTATGCAAAAGCATTTGTGGCTCCTATTTGAGTAGCAACATAAACCCCTGTAGACGCAACTGGCATATCTGGAGTAGCAGTAGCCATAATTACCAAATCAATATCTTTCGGATTAAGATTGGCTTTTTTAATTAAATCCTGAGCGGCTTTAATTGCAAGAAAAGATGTTCCCTGACCTTCTTCTTTTAATATTCTTCTTTCTTTAATACCCGTTCTGCTTGTAATCCATTCGTCATTAGTATCCACTAATGTTTCTAGCACTTGATTAGATAAAACATAATCTGGCACATATGAGCCTATTGCTGTAATTGCGGCAGTGATTTTAGTCATAAAAATATATTTTCCTATCGAATTTATTTATTTTCGAAAAGTTGTGAAAATTACAAAAAAAAAGTCAAACGCAATAAATAGAACTCGTTAAATTATTAACGAGTTGTAATTAACAAAAAAACCCTCACATAGTGAGAGTTTTTCTCTATTTATAAAAACCGTATTAAGCTACAGCTTCCGTTTTATCGATAACCACTTGTCCTCTGTAGTACATTTTCCCTTCAGACCAGTATGCTCTGTGGTATAAATGTGCTTCTCCTGTTGTAGGGCAAGTTGCTATTTGAGGAACTGACGCCTTGTAATGTGTTCTTCTCTTATCTCTTCTTGTTTTCGAGATTTTTCTCTTTGGATGTGCCATTTTACTATATTATTTATCCGTTAATAGTTTTTTTAAATTTTCCCACCTTGGGTCAATATCTTCATTCTCTTTATTTTCATCTTTTGGAGCTAATTTATCTAATGTTTCGAAAGCTTCTGTTTCAAGTGTTCCATCCTTTACTCCTGGATGCACTCTTTTAAAAGGAACTGACAATACTATACTCTCATATATATATTGAGAAACATCTAATTGAAATTCACCATGAGGAAGAATTAATAATTCTTCATTTTCATTATTGAACTCCTCTCCAAATTTCACAACAAGATCAAATTTACCTTTAATAGCAAGGTCAAAATTTTCTCCTGTCTTATCACAAGGAACATTTACAATTCCTTTATGAACAAAACACAATTCCATAATTGTGCTTTTCTTTTCCAACACCACATTGACTTTTACATCAACATTCTGATATTCATCAAACTGGAATAATTCAAAAAACGAATTCCCTATTTGATACTCAAACTGATGTTTGCCTTCTTTCAATCCAGCAAAAGGTATTAAAAACTCTTTTAAATTCTTCATAACATCAACTCACCCCTCTTTAGGGGATGCAAAGATATAAAATTATTATAAAATCAAACTCGTTATAAACATTTTTTTGTTTATAACTAATTACGCTTAGTTTTTAAAGGGTTTTGCGTAAGTTCTTGATACTCATTTCTCTTATTATATACATCTATAGCCAAATATAACGCCTCCCTAAACGACATTGGATTAGCTAAATCTTTACCCGCTATTTCAAAAGCAGTTCCGTGATCTGGAGATGTCCTTATTTTATTTAAACCTGCCGTATAATTTACTCCTTTTCCAAAAGATAATGTTTTAAACGGAATTAATCCTTGATCGTGATACATTGCCAATATAGCATCGTATTTTTCATATTGTGAAGACCCAAAGAAACTATCTGAGGCATATGGACCAAAAATCAATTCTCCTTTATTAAACAACTTTTTAATAGTTGGCTTAATTATTTTTTCGTCTTCATTACCAATCACACCATTATCACCACAATGGGGATTTAAGCCTAATACAGCAATTTTTGGTTTAGAAATACCAAAATCACTAATTAAACTATTTTTTATAATTTCTAATTTTTTTATCAATAATTCTTCTGAAAGCAATTTTGAAATCTCACTTAAAGGAACATGATCAGTCAACAATCCGACTCTTAACTTATCACAAACCATCAACATAAGTGCATTCCCTTCTAACTCTTGATCTAAATAATCTGTATGTCCTGGGAATTTAAAGTCGTCAGATTGAATGTTGTATTTATTGATAGGAGCAGTAACTAGAACATCAACTTCATTTGATTTCAAAGCCTTTGTAGCCGCAATAAAAGACTTGATAGCATATTTACCCACATTCTCATCAATAACTCCAAAATCAATATTAACACCTTCTTTCCAAACATTCAATACATTAATTTTACCTTTGACCAATTGATCAATTGAATCAATACCTTGTATACTTGAAGTAAGCGAAAAATTTTTCTTTAAAAAAGAAACTATTTTAACGTTTCCATATATCACTGGTGTACATAGTTCAAGAATTCTACTATCTTCAAATGTCTTTAAAACAACTTCAGGACCTATTCCATTTAAATCACCTATTGAAACACCTACAATTATATTTTCTGCTTTTTTAACCATGATGAGTTCCTAATTAATGCTTACTTTTGAAGTGCAAATTTAGTAAAATAATATCAGTATGTTTACAGGAATAATAGAAACAATAGGGTTTGTAAAAGAATTGACCAAAGAAGGTGATAATTTACATATTAAAGTACAGTCAAATATTACATGTGAATTGAAAATTGATCAAAGCGTAGCACATAACGGAATATGCTTAACAGTTGTAGCAATAGAAGGCGACATCTATACCGTTACTGCGATTAATGAAACAATAAAAAAAACAAATATTAGCCAGCTAAATTCTGGAGATTCTATAAATTTAGAAAGAGCAATGAAGCTAGGAGATAGACTTGACGGACATATCGTTCAAGGACATGTTGATCAAACTGGTAAATGCATAAATATTAAATCCGAAAATGGAAGTTGGATATTTACATTTGAATATGACAATAAACTTAACAACATAACAATTGAGAAAGGCTCAATAACAATTGACGGAACAAGTTTAACAGTTATAAATTCAAAAGAAAACGAGTTTAGCGTAGCTATAATTCCCTATACTTTTGAACACACAAATTTTAAAAATTACAAACAAGGAACAATTGTAAATTTAGAATTTGATGTTATTGGCAAATACGTAAAAAGAATTCAAGACTTAAGGACATAAAAAAAGCTCTTATAAAGAGCTTTTTTTTGTGATAAAATATTTTCTTGTGAGCATATAACCTAATCCTAAAGCAACAAAAAACATTATTACCACCCCTCCATCAATAGGCAAACCTGGTGGTGGTGGTGGTGTAGGTGGTGGTGGTGTTTGAGAAAAAATAAATTGTGAACTCAGCATCACCATTAAAACTAAAACTATTTTTTGTATTGTTACTTTCATATGTCGTAAAAATATAAAAATTTTTATTCTACCAAAAGAAAAAAACTTTTTTTAAAAATTATTATTTATTTATTAAAGAATAATTCGACTTCTTCTCATTATAAAACACGAAAATATAAATATTTTTATACTTTCCTACTATTTTATAAAAAAAAAGTTAAAAAAATCTTAATCTTTTTTATTTTAGTCATAAAAAATAGCCTATTCAGGCTATTAAATATTGTGGTCCCACCTGGGCTCGAACCAGGGACCACCTGATTATGAGTCAGGTGCTCTAACCAACTGAGCTATAGGACCAGTTTTGAGTGTGCAATATTACTACTATTTTTTATTTGACACAAGATTTTTTATTTTTTTATTTACTTAACGATATCTTGACATAATTCAATTAACACTCCATTTGTAGATTTTGGATGTAAAAAAACAACTAATTTATCATCAGCGCCTTTCTTAGGACTATCGTTCAAGACCACAAAACCTTCGCCTTTTAACCTTTCTACTTCAGAATCAATATCTTCAACATCAAAAGCTATATGATGAATACCTTCACCTTTTTTCTCAATAAACTTAGCAATTGGACTATTTAAATTAGTAGCCTCTAACAATTCTATCTTATTAGGTCCATTCATAAAAAAAGATGTTTTAACACCTTCGCTCTCTACTTCTTCTTCTTTATAAGGAGGGGTTCCAAATAGTTTTTCAAATAATGCATTTGATTTTTCTAAATTCTTAACCGCAATTCCAATATGTTCAATCTTTCTCATTTTCAATTATTTCTAAATTTATCTACCTTAATATACATAATGCAAAATAACAATAAGTTTTCGATTCTAAAAAAACTAAACATTAAAACTCTTTTACGTATTTTTGTACCATGGAAACAAATAGACAAAAAAAAATAGGAACGTTACTTCAAAATGACTTAGTTGATATTTTACAAGGGGAAGTACGTAAAAACGGAATGACTAATTTAATTATTTCTGTCTCAAAAGTAAACGTAACTTCAGATCTTTCTATAGCGAAAGTTTTTTTAAGCGTCTTTCCTTCTGATAAAAGTGCAGAAATTTTAGCAGCAGTAAAATCTAACGCGCCAATGATTAAGCACGACTTAGCGCAAAGAGTAAAAAATCAATTGAGAAAAGTTCCTAATTTAATTTTTTATGTTGATGATAGCTTAGACTACATTGAAAACATAGACAAAGCGTTAAAAGGAGAAGAAAATCCAGTTCAAAATCCAGATTTATTAGAAAAAAGAAAGAAAGCTTAAATTGAACTTCTCTTTATACATAGCGAAAAGATATTTTTTAAGTTTTAGCAAAAACTCATCAATAAACATAATAACTGGGATAGCTTCTATAGGAATTATTGCAAGTTCTATGGCATTATTAATTGTTTTATCAGTATTTAGTGGATTGAGAGATTTTAGTCTAAGTTTCACAAACGCATCTGACCCTGACATAAAAATGTTTCCAAAGTCAGGTAAAACAATATTTATTAGTCCGGAAGAAGAAGAAGCATTAAGTAAATCATCATCAGTCACACATTATTCTAAAACAGTTGAAGAAAGAGTACTCTTTTATTATAATGAAAAAGAACATGTAGCCTATTTAAAAGGTGTTGATTCTCTTTTTACAAAATCAAATTCATTTAGCAATCAACTATATACAGGAGATTGGTTTGAAAACGAAACACCACAAGTAGTTGTGGGTTATGAAATTAGCAGAAAATTATCATTAGGTTTATTTGATTTCAATAATGGTTTAGAAGTATTTTCTCCAAAACCAGGAAAAGGAGTAATTGACAATCCTGATGAAGCATTCAACAAAACTATTTTACAACCTGTTGGCATTTATGCCATTAATGAAGAAATAGACAACAAATATGTTTTTTGCGATATTACTGTTTGTCAGAAACTACTAGAATATAAAAAAAATCAAGTTTCTACAATAGAATTCAAAAAGAAAGACAATATATCTGACGAAAATGTAATAGCAGAATTAAAAACCATTTTTAGAAATAAAGGAGATTTCAAAACTCGTATTCAATTAAACGATGCCCTTTATAAAATGCTCAATACCGAGAATATTGCTGTATATTTAATATTCACTCTTGTTATAGTTATTGCACTTTTCAATTTAGTTGGTGCATTAATTATGATGATTATAGACAAAAAAGCAAACTTAAAAACGCTTTATAATATTGGAACACCTCTAGAAAAACTAAAATATATATTTCTTTTTCAAGGAACACTTCTAACTATATTTGGCGGACTAATTGGAACATTACTGGGTATATTAATTGTTTGGATACAACAACAATATGAACTAGTAATGATTACACCTACACTTGCCTATCCTGTTGTTTTAGAGATAAAAAATATTGGAATTGTCTTATTTACAATACTTTTTCTTGGCGCTTTTGCCTCTTGGATAGCAAGTACTAGAGTCAATAAAAATTTATTTTAAAACAAAAAAGCTTCAATGCTAGACATTAAAGCTTTTAGTACCTTGGGTGGGAATCGAACCCACACTCCGAAGAACACGAGTTTGAGTCGTGCGCGTCTACCAATTCCGCCACCAAGGCAAAAAATTAATTTTGTGAGTGCAAATGTAAAAATATTTTATTCAAATAACACAAAAAATACTTTAAAATATACTTTCAGAGTTCATTTTTATTACTAAATTTGCACCTCGTTTAACGAGACAACACTAACTAACTACACCCGAGGCGAATAGAACACAAAGCTAGTATTAAAAAATAGCCGAACTGTGCGAAGCGAAGCGGAGTAAAAACAACAAATTAACATGTCATACCAAGAGCCCGAAGCAAAAATATTTGCATGTTCTCAAAGTGTGTATTTAGCCGAACAAATTGCTGAGAAGTATGGTGTTCCGCTAGGTAATATTACGTTCTCAACATATAGTGACGGAGAATTTCAACCATCTTTTGAGGAATCAATAAGAGGATTAAGAGTTTTTCTAGTTTGTTCTACTTTTCCAAGTGCAGACAATTTAATGGAACTTTTGTTAATGATTGATGCAGCAAAAAGAGCTTCAGCAAGACATATAACGGCAGTTATTCCTTATTTTGGATGGGCAAGACAGGATAGAAAAGACAAGCCAAGGGTTCCAATAGGTGCAAAACTGGTGGCTAAACTTTTAGAAACAGCAGGTGCAACAAGAATTATGACAATGGATTTGCATGCAGATCAGATTCAAGGTTTTTTTGAAAAACCAGTAGATCATTTATTTGCCTCTACTATCTTTTTACCTTATGTAAAGAGTTTAAATCTTGAAAATCTAACAATTGCTTCTCCAGACATGGGTGGTTCAAAAAGAGCTTATGCTTATTCTAAATTTTTAGAATCTGACGTTGTAGTTTGTTACAAACAGCGCAAAAAAGCAAATGTAATCGATACTATGGAACTAATTGGAGACGTAAAAGGAAGAAACGTCATTTTAGTAGATGACATGATTGACACAGGAGGAACGTTAGCAAAAGCAGCTGATGTAATGATGGAGAAAGGCGCTTTAAGCGTTAGAGCAATTTGTACACATCCTATTTTATCGGGAGGAGCGTACGAAAAAATTGAAAACTCTAAATTATTAGAATTAATAGTAACAGATTCAATTCCATTAAAGAAAGAATCTAAAAAAATAAGAGTAGTGAGCTGTGCGCCATTATTCGCAGAAGTAATGCACATGGTGCAGAACAACAATTCCATTAGTGGAAAATTTTTAATGTAAACATTTATTAACTTAATTTATTTCAAATGAAATCAATTACGATCAAAGGATCAGAAAGAGAAAGCGTGGGCAAAGTGTCAACTAAAGCCTTACGTAATGCTGGAATGGTACCGTGCGTAGTATACGGAGGGGAACAACCAGTACATTTTAGTGCAGACGAAAGAGCATTTAAAAACTTGGTGTATACTCCAAACGTACACACTGTAGTAATTGAATTAGAAGGCGGTAAAAAGATTAATGCAATTATGCAAGACATCCAATTCCACCCGGTATCTGACAAAATTTTACACATGGATTTTTATCAATTACATGATGATAAGGAAATCACAATGGAAGTTCCTGTTAAAGTAATAGGAAAATCTCCAGGTGTAATGGGCGGTGGTGTTTTACGTTTAAACCAACGTAAATTAAAAGTTAAAGCTTTACCAGCTAACTTACCAGATTTTATCGAAGCAGATATTACTCCTTTAGAAATGGGTAACAAATTATACGTTACAAAAATACCAGTTGCTAACTTTAAATTATTACACCCAGACAACACTGTTGTTTGTCAAGTAAGAATTTCTCGTGCTGCAATGAAAGCTGCTCAAGAAGCTGCAAAAGCTGCAAAAGCAGGTCCTGCAAAAAAGAAATAATAGAAATATCTATTATATTCAAAATAAAAGCATCAGTTTTACTGATGCTTTTTTATTTAATAACAAATCCTTTTGCAACAATTAGCATATACATTTCCAGTTTTTATTTTTAATTTTTTAAACAAAAAAAGACATCAACTCAATCATAGTTAGAAAAACAACTTTTGGCATTTTTGTAAACTTTAAAAATGAGTACTTTTACAAAATGAAATGGCTAAACAAAATTTTTATAACAAAAAGAGAAGAAAAAATTGAACCAATGAAAAAATTTTTAGTTGTTGGATTAGGAAATATAGGTTCCGAATACATAAACACAAGACATAATATAGGATTCAAAATCTTAGATTCATTTGCAAACGAGGAAAACCTAAGTTTTCAAAGTGTAAAACTAGGAGAAATGACAGAATACAAAATCAAGGGCAGAACAATACTTTTACTTAAACCAAATACCTATATGAATTTAAGCGGAAAAGCGGTTAAGTATTGGATGGAAAAAGAAAATATTGAAAAAGAGAATGTATTAGTTATTACTGATGATTTAAATTTATCATTTGGAACCATTCGTATTAAAACAAAAGGAAGTGATGGAGGCCATAATGGATTAAAAAGCATCCAACAATTATTAAACACAACGGAATATCCACGCTTTCGATTTGGAATTAGTGATGAATTCAAGAAAGGTCAACAAGTAAATTATGTCTTAGGAGAATGGAGTGAAGAAGAAAAAGAAAATCTTAAAGAACGCTTACAATTATCTGCTGAAATAATCAAATCATTTGCTCTAGCGGGCCTAAACAATACTATGAATACATTTAATGGAAAATAAAAAAGGAGCGTTATTAACGCTCCTTTTAAGTATTAGTGTGTATTCTTTATCTATTCAACAACAATTTTCTTAGTTGTCTTTTTAGAACCATCTTGAACAGTTACAAAATAAACTCCTGATTGAACATTACTTAAATTTAATGATTGATTAAACAATCCAATATTTTGATATGTCTTGTCAAATATTTGCCTTCCTCTCACATCATGAACTCCAATTTTTACTTCATTACTTGAAGTTGAATTAAATTGAACCGTAAAGTTACCATTATTAGGATTTGGATATATCGCTAAATCTTTTATTGTATTAAATGATTCAGAAGCTAAAGGTGTAGCAACACAAATATCTAAAGACCAGTTACCTATTGATCCAGTATCTGGATTCCAATAATCTCTTGCATGTAAAGTCCATGTTCCTGCCGCTGGCTTACCAGCTAAAGCTGACAATGGAGTATCTGGAGCAAACGTTCCTGTAGACGCAGTACAACCTGGACTTAAAGGTATGCTAGGATTTCCATCTGCATAAGTAACACTCACACTTGAAAATTCATTCTCACAATTATGATTCCATAAATAAACAGGCGTCCCGTCAGGATGAGTAATCCAAACTTGTAAATCGTCAATATATGGATGTGTAAAAGCTAAACCAACAGTTAAACTATTAATATTTCCCGTTAAAGTTCCTGGAACAACAATAGTTTTAGTAACCGTAGCTCCATAAACTCCAGCACCTGTACCATCTGGTACTGCAAGAGCTGAATTGTTAGAAAATATATTCCCACAAACAGTAGTTCCTGTTGTAAATTTATATGCCGAACTAAAAGTTCCAGAACACCCAGAATTTTTAGGTAATACTCTCCAAAAATAATCAACTCCTTCAGACAAACCAGTTACAGTATATGAATTAGCAGCTACAGTTACTGAAGCAATTATAGATGAGAAACCAGCATCAGTAGCAACTTGAACATCATATGATGTAGCAGCAGCATTTGCTGGCCAAGTTAAATTAACCGAAGTACTTTGGCCAACAGCTAAATCAGCAGGAGAAGTTAAACTTTGTGTTCCAAAATTACCACTAATTAAATTTAAATAAAATGGAATTGTTTTTGTTGTAGCTCCTGAAGTTCCAGTTACTGTCATTGAATAAAATGCAATTGGGCTTCCAGCTGTATTTGTAATCTGCATTGATACTACTCCTGCAGTTGTAGTACTTGCTGGAGTAAAAGTAACTGTAGAACCAGCAGGTTGACCAGTTACAGAAAATGCTGTACTTGCGCTAAATCCACCAAAAGTTGAATAATCAAAAGTAAAAGTAATCGGAGAACCTTGACAAGCATCTTTATTTTGTTCACCAGCTAAACCATTAAATGCAATTCCAAAAGTTGAAGCTGGAGCTGAAATAGTAAAGTTTGTATTTGAAATATCGTAAAAAATATGATCCCATCCTTTTACCATAATTCTTTTTGTTGTACCTGTATTATTTGGCACCAAAATAGTTTCAGAACCATCATTTGGCACTTTACTTGCTAAAAGAATTGGATAAGTATTACCTCCGTCATTTGACAAATAAATATCTACATAAGCCGCGTTTACTCCGTTTGCAGTAGTACCAGCAACATTCCAAGTTACAGTTTGATTTGTCCCTGCTTGCCAAGTAACAGCTGTGTTTGGTGAAGATACCGTAAACGGTCCTGCAGCTGCATTTGTTGTTACAACCATGTTATCTGTATCAGTTTGGCTTTGAAGCCCAGCATTATCCCTTACTGTGAATGAAAAATTCAAAGTTCTTGAAACAGAGCTTAAATACTCAACATTTATTTCAGAACCTGCTGTAAATAATTGGTTTGCAATTACCCTTGACAACAAAGGCATATATCGTGAAGGGGAAGATGAAGGCGAATATGATCTCCAGTTAGGGCCTGTTGGTTTATTTGCTCTAGCACCACTATTTGCATTTGTTTGACCTGCTCCATCATCCATTTGCTCCCAACAATAAGTTAAAGGATCTCCATCAGCATCTGTTGCCGAACCAGTTAAAATAAACGGAGTACTAATTGGAATTGTATAATCCCTTCCTGCATTTGCAACGGGTGTATTATTAGTAGCTATTGTCTTAGTAGGACAAGTTTTCCCAGCCATATTAGCTTGAACTTGCATAATACTTGCATAATGAAAATGATCATCTGAATTAGGCTGAACATCTTGAGCAGTAATCCCAGCATAACCCATAATTGTAGAACCAGAACCTGGCTCAACATTCACCCCTGCACCTTCATTATTATGAGAAAAAGTATGGTTTGCTCCAAATTGATGCCCTAATTCATGTGCAACATAATCAATATCAAAGGTGTCTCCAGAAGGAATTCCATTTGCTGGAGAAGTTATACCTGCCCCTTTATTTAAGTCTGTTGTTGATGCCGTATCATCAACACAAACACAACCTATACAACCTGCATTTCCACCTCCACCAGAAGCTCCAAACATATGACCTACATCGTAAGCAGCATTATTTGCAGCTAGAGGCGTTCCGGTACCCGTTAAGTTTGCACTTAATGTATTTTGCAACTGTCTATTCCAGTTTGCCATTGTAGTATATGGATCTGTTGCTGGTGTGTAATAAATCACATTTGTAGATTGATTAACAATAGTCATATGAATACCAAAGTCCTTTTCAAAAACTCCATTAACTCTTGTCATAGTATTATTAAATGCAGTTAATACATTTGCAACTTGAGCAGAACTTGTTGCTCCAAAGTAATTTGCATATTCTCCGTTACAAGACATTGCTAATCTAAAATCTAACAACTCTCCTGTATTAGACTTTTGTAGATTTGAAATTTTAGGAGTTATTGTTCTTGCCAATTCCTGCTCATTTGTAGAACAAGTAAATGGCAATTTTCCCTTAACTCTTGATGATGTATAAACGGCATAAATCTTATTATCCTGAGAATATGACTCCATAAACTCACTTCTTCTATCTGCTCTAAAAGTCATAGTTTGTATCCCACTTGGAGAAATACTCAACCTAACCTGAGCGTATTTGTCATCTAAACCAATTCCTGCATAAGCTCTAATTTCAGGAAATCTTGACTGAAGTTCTGCATCAAAATTTGACGCTTCAAACATTTCAAACCTTTCTAAAATACCATTTGAATTTGGTAAAGAAATAACAATTCCTTTTTTAGAATTAGAAAAACGATTTGGTGAATTTAACAAAGCAGATTTTAGTAGGTTTAAATCTAGCTTCATTAAAACAAAATCTTGAGGAAAATCATCTCGCTCAACATTCTTGTTTTTTTTGACATTTTGCTCTTTGGCAAGAGTCCATGCTCTTTCTGTTTGCCCATAACTTAATGTTACAAATAGCATGAAAACAGTTAAAAGTAAGTTTTTTTTCATTTATTAGTTTATTTTGGTTTGCACAAATATAATATAAAATGTTAATTTACAACTATATCCAAAAAAAAAGAGCTGTAAGAACAGCTCTTTTAAAATTTAACAGAATAAACGATTATTCTACTACAATTTTCATAACTTCTTTTCTAGCTCCGTCTTGAATAGTAACTAGATAAATACCAGATTGAACATTATTTAATTGTAATGATTCATTAAATAATCCATTATTTTGGAATGATTTATTGTAAATTTCTCTTCCTCTCATATCATGTACATTTACTTTAATATCATTAGAAGATGTAGAAGTAAATTGAATATTAAATGTTCCATTGTTAGGGTTTGGATATAAAGATAAACTGTCAATTCCATAACTTTCAGAAGCCAACACTACTGTTGTATTAGTTTCACACAATGTAAGAGTAACACTTGAAATCGTATTTGATGTATTTGTGCTTTTTGCAGCAAAACGCCAAGCTCCTGCAGAATTCATACCATCTAAGCTAGAAAGCGCGCCTACAGGAATATAAGAAGCTCCTGTTGCTGTTGCATTGCAATCAAAAGCAACTCCTTCATCATCAAAAACTGCATTTAAATTAGCCTTATTATTAGCACATCCTGAACTAGGGCCATCAAATGCAACTATATCAACAACACTAGATCCGGGCTTAACTACACCGAATGACACTTGATTTGTTCTAACAGCTGTACTGACTACTGTAAAGTTAGCATCTGAAATTGTAAAACTATCTGTAATAGTTGGAATTGTATATCCGGTCCAACCTGTTGCCATTGCTTGTGCTGGAGAGAATGTTCTTGTATAATCTCTACAAGTTGTAGTTGTAGTAACAACATATCCAATAGCAATATTTTTAACGTTTACATTAAAAAAGACATTACCAGATGCTTTAACCATAACTCGGCAATATGGCGCAAGAACACTAGGAACAGTTATTGTCTCAGAACCATCATTAGGTGTGTTTGAAACTAAAACAGTAGAAAAAGTTACTCCATTATCTGTTGAAAGTAATATATCTACATTTGCTCCGCCTGCACTTGTATTTGTATTATTTACAGCCCAAGTAATGGTTTGTGATTCACCTTGATTCCAAGTGATCCCATCTGTATTTTGAGAAGTCACTGTTAAAGGTCCTCTTGTCGCATCAACAGTAACAACCATATCACCAAAATTTGTTTGACCTTGACCAGCAACATTATCTCTAGCAGTCAATCTAAAATTCAATGTTCTTGCAACAGAACTTAATGCTTCCATTGTAACTCCAACTCCAGCAGTAGTAGTACTACCGTCCATAACTGAACTCATTCTTGGAAAATATCTTGTTGGACTAGGTGAATCTGGAAAACAAACAAAGTTAGGGCCAATAGTTTTAGTTGGACTTGCTGGGCTGTTAGCTCCAGTATTTCCACCTGCATCATTATTTTGTTCCCAAGTATAAGTTAACGAACCTGATCCTGTAGCAGAACCTGTTAACATAAATGGCGTACTTCTTGGAATTGTATAGTTAGCACCCGCATTTACAACTGGAGCCGCATGAATAGCCACTCTAGTTGGACATGTTTTACCCACCATATTTGCCTGAACTTGAGCAATACTAGCAGAGTGAAAAACATCAATTGAATTCATATGTGTGTTATATGATGTAATACCTGCATATCCCATGACAGTTACACCACCACCAACTTCTTTATTTACACCAGTACCTTCAGAAGAATGTGAGAAAGTGTGATTAGCACCAAATTGATGGCCCAACTCATGAGCAACATAATCAACGTCAAAAGCATCTCCCATAGGTATTCCATCTGCAGGAGAAGTAATTCCTCTTCCTTTTGTACTACCCGTACCAGCAGCAACTCCGTTTACACAAACACAGCCTATACAGCCTGCGTTTCCACCACCCCCTGAAGCTCCAAACATGTGCCCTACATCATATGCAGCATTATTTGCAGCCAAAGATGTTGCTGGACCTGTTAATGTCGTATTAAGTGTTTGTTGTAACTCTGTGTTCCAATTCGCTAAAGCTGCCGAATATGGATCTGTAGCGGGATTATAAAAAATCACATTATTATTTGAAGCTACAATATTCATATGAATACCAAAGTCAGTTTCAAATATACCGTTTACTCTTGTCATTGTTGCATTAAAAGCCGCGTTTACAAGTCCTACTTGCGCAGCACTAGTAGCTCCAAAATAGTTAGCATATTCTCCATTACAAGATAAGGCTAATCTAAAAGTCAACAATTCACCTGAACTAGAACGAGACATTTGCCCTTTATCTGCTAAATCTTGAACTAAATCTTGTTCTGGTGTAGAACATGTAAAAGGCAGTTTACCTTTTACTCTTGAAGAACGATAAATAGAGTAAACTTTTCCATCTTGTGAATATGGCTCCATAAACTCTGTACCCTTACCTGCTCTATGAATCATTGTTTGGATTCCTCTTGGATCAATACTCAATCTTAATCGAGCATATTTGTCATCAATACCATTTCCTGCGTAAGAACGAATTTCAGGAAATTGTGCTTGCAACTCTGCCTCGAAATTTGAAGCCTCAAACACTTCAAAGCGCTCTAAAACGCCTTCGGTATTTGGCAAAGAGATAATTACACCTCTTGAAGCTCTCGAAGTTCGATCTGGTGCATTTCTTAATGTTTGTCTTAAGATTGAAGCATCTA
>JBEDTP010000206.1:0-15145 GCA_040119075.1 Flavobacterium sp. | reverse complement strand
GTAAATTGATGTATCGAAGCTCTTTCCATAGTAGTTGTATTTGATGCTAAATTCTTATTTAAACTTTCTTGTTGCTTACATCCTATTATAGTTAATGCAAATGCAAGTAATCTAAAAATATTTTTCATTCTTTATGTATTTATCACTCAAAGTTAATTCATTTGAAACTCAAATTCTACTAAACAACTCTTAAATCTAAATTAAATTACCTAAATTAGCCTAAAACAAAGCTAAAATTATGTTTTTCATAAGAACTTTAATTTCTTTTTTAAGAGATGATGAATATCGAGATTTGTTAATTACTACTCTCATTATTATTTTTTCTGGAACATTAATTTATCATTATTTAGAAGACTGGAGTTACCTTGATTCATTTTATTTTTCAGTAGTGACCCTAACAACAATTGGATATGGTGATTTTTCTCCACAAACAGATGGTGGAAAGTTATTTACTGTTTTATATATAATTGTAGGCATTGGAATGATTTTAAGTTTCATTAATACCATTCAACATCATTATACCTATATGAAGCATAAGGAAAAAAGGGAAATATTGAAAAATAGAGCTTTCAAAAAATCCGAAGAAAAAATGAATGCTAGAATTGATAGAAAAATTGAAGAAATGATGGAAGAAAAAAAGGAGCACTAAGCTCCTTTTTTTATTTTTTATAAAATTTCTTGTATTTATAATATGAAACTAAACTTAAAAATAGTACTGTTGCAACAGAATAGTAAATAAAACTAGGTGTTACTACTTTATCTCCACTAGCATACGAATGTAAACCCGTTAGATAAAAATTCACTCCAAAATATGTCATTAAAATAGAGTAAAAAGCGAATATACTCATAACATTATATACCCATTTATTTCGTAATCCTGGGACAAAACGAGCATGAATTACAAAAGCATAAACCATAATACTAATTAAGGCCCAAGTTTCTTTTGGATCCCAACCCCAGTAACGTCCCCAACTTTCATTTGCCCATTGTCCTCCTAAAAAGTTACCAATAGTAAGCATAACCAATCCAACTGTTATCGCCATTTCATTAATATAGCTAATTTCATCAATTGCTAATTTCATTTTTTTCTTGTTTGACTCATTAGTAAAAATGATTAACAATAAAGCAACTATACCTAAAATCATTCCCAAAGTAAACGGACCATAACTTGCTACAATAACTGCAACGTGAATCATTAACCAATATGAATTTAAAACAGGTTGTAAATTTGCAATTGCAGGATCCATCCAATTCCAATGTGCTATCATTAAAATCATTGATGCAACAAATGCTGTAGACGCAACTGTAAGCTTAGACTTTCTTCCAAATGCTAAACCAAAAAACATAGTTGCCCAACCTACATAAATCATACTTTCATATGCATCACTCCAAGGGGCATGTCCAGAAATATACCAACGAGCAATTAAACCCAATGTATGAAGTATAAAGAAGAAACCAATTAAAACATGAAAAAACTTAACTGTATTTTTAACAAATACTGATTTTGTAAACAACTGAACTATCGTAAAAATCAGCATTAAAACACCAGTCATCATATACAAATAAAACAACCTTTTAAAAATATCGTATTTATTATAAGTGATTTCAGCTTTTACTTTATTTTCAGATGGCATTATTTTACCGCCATACATCTTTTGATAACGTCCTAAACCAACTAATAAAGAATCTGCAGTGTTATAGTTTTTCGTTTCTGCCGACTTCGTAACTGCATCTAAATAGTAAGGAATAAGGTTTTTAATTTTATCTAAATCTGTACCTGTAGGTTCATTTAACTCTAAAAATGATAACCATTTATTGTTGGAATCATTTGGTATTGGATAAACTCTAAGTATTTGTCCACTCAAAGCGTTATTTAGCAAATTAACTCTTTTATCAACCTCTATAAAATCTTTTTGAAACTGATTTGGAACAGATGCTTTAAAAGCTTCATCTAAATATGATGATAATTTATAATTACCTTCTTTGTCGAAAAAACTTAACAAATTAGCATATTTAGCTTCTTTTTCTACACCAATTATACTTCTTAAACTATCGTTTCCTCTTTTCAAATAAATAACTGGAATATTGAACCAATATCTTGGAAATTGAGTCATTGAAATAAATACTTGATCTGCATTCATCCCTTCATAAGTATCGCTTTTTGAAACTTTGCGTAGTAATTCAGATGAAAAAGTATTTATAGGCTTCATTCTTCCACCTGCATCTTGAATAATTGTTTGTCCGAATTTTGCAGAATGTTCTTCTGAAACCTTATACTTTTTAATGATCTCTAATGATTTAGCTACATTATCTTCTATATGATTATGTTCTTGAGAAAATCCATTAAGTGAAAATAAAAAAAACAAAATCATTAAAGCTGATTTTTTTGCTTTCACTTTTTCTAATTTTCTTTTTAAATCTCCAAAACGAGTGTTCTTATCAAATAAAATAACCATTAGTGCAAAGTATAATAAGAAGTACCCAATGTAAGTAATCCATGTTCCTACAGCATCATGACTTACAGACAAAACAGTTCCTTTCTCATCTTGATCAAATGAAGCTTGAAAAAAGCGATATCCTCTATAATCTAAAATATTATTCATATAAACACTGTCTTTAAAAGTGTTCTTTTTTTCAGCATCAATAATTTCTAAAGTACTTTTAAATGAAGCATAACTTTTCTCGGTTCCTGGTTGCTTTTCAGCAATAAAATCATTCACTTTTATACTAAAAGGTAAATCATACACTTTACTTCCAAAAAACAAAGTGAATTCTAAATCTCGTAATTTTACAGATTGAGGCGTTCCTTGTTTTCCTTTAGAGCCAACTAATGTTAATGTTTCTTCTAAGCCTTGACTTTTTACTCTAACAACTAAAGCATCATCAGTTTGTTTGTCTTTATAATCATTATTTGATTTATATGTAATCTCTCCTTTTTCAGCAGGTTCTGGAAATACAAATTGAGAACCACCTATGTTATAAAGTGAACGAAGCATTAATGGTTGAACAGAATCTTTTACAACATATCCTTGCATTTTATCTGCCATTCGCATAAAATTACCTTCAAATGGAGTTTGAATCAGGTAAGCACCTTCAATATTTGAAATATTAATTGCACCTTCTGTAAACTTATTAAAAGCAAAAAGTACATTATGAATATTTTGTACTTCGCCTTCTTTTAAATAATGCTCATGACGCGTTCCATCTCCAGATTCTACCATTTTTAAATACTGAATTCCGTTTTTAGATGGTATTACTGTTTCAGTAGCGTTCATAATAAAATCTACATATTCAATTTCAAAAGGAATTTTATTGAATTCTTTTTTGACAGTAAAATCATTATTTGTTACTTGAGAAAAGTATTGGTTATGCTCAAATGGCCTACGTTTCATTTCTCCTTTATACTCACCATCAACAAGAACAGTTAAAAAAGTTTTATCAGAATAAAAAACATTCTCAGTTGCTCCTTCTCTAATTGGCATTAATCCTTCATAACTTATATAACGAGTAATAAATGCTCCAACCAAAATAAAAATAAAAGATAAATGAACTAAAAGTGTTGACCATTTTTCCTTTTTGTACAATTGATATCGTTGAATATTTCCACAAAAATTTATCACAAAAAATACCATAATAGCTTCAAACCACCATGCATTATAAATAAGAATTCTTGCTGTTTCAGTATTGTACTCACTTTCAATAAAAGTACCTGATGCCATTGCTATAGCAAATCCAATAAACAAGACTGCCATTAAACGTGTAGAAAATAAGAAAGCGTATATTTTTTTATCCATTTTATTGTAGAAATTGTAAAACGGTTACAAATGTACTTAAAAAGAAAAACTTTTAAATAAGTTTAACAAAGCTTTACCCAATTTTAAGAAACTTAAAGTTAATACAGCATTTTAATTTCTTTTAAATCAAATTCTTTTATAAAGTCATCTTCTAACAATACTTGAAGTTTCCCTGATCTTGAAACACCCTTAACAATACCTATAAATTGCTGATTATTAAAATCTAAAAAAACAGAAGGAATGTTTTTCTTAAATAAATAATCATGATACTCATTCCAAAAATCATTTTTTACATTATTTAAAATTTGATTACAATGTAGTTTTAATTGATAATGAATCTCTTCTAAAATTAAGTCTTTATCAAATTCTTTATTATTTAAAATTGCTAAAGATGATGCTTGTGGTAAATTTTCAAAACGAAGCTGATTTACATTTAAACCAATGCCAATAATTGAAACTATTTCGTTATTACCTTTAAATATATTTTCTATTAATATGCCAGCAATTTTTTTTTGCTCTGACAAAATGTCGTTTGGCCATTTAATAGCTAAATTTTTTATTTTAAATTTTTCTAATGCTTTTATAATTGAAATTGAAACTAATGCATTCAAGTTTAAAACCGATAAACCCCCAACCAACAAATCTTTTACCAACATACTAAAAGTAAGGTTCTTACCCATTTCTGAATCCCAAACTGCACCAACTTGTCCTTTTCCTTTTGTCTGATTATCAGTAATTACTATAGTGAAATTATCAACGTATTGATGCATTATCAACTCTTTTAAAAATGAGTTTGTTGATTCTATGGCATTGAGTTTGATTATATTCATTTAGATAAAAAAGCAAAGAAAAAATTTAATCTTTTGTTAAGGTTCAAAAATAAAGACAAAAAATGATAACTTTGCATAAACATAAAAAAATTAAATGAGTACTAAAAATATAAGCAACGACGATTTATTAGCGAATATCATAAAAGGAATTGAAGATGTAAAAGGAGCTGATATTGATATTTTAGATTTAAGAGAAATTGATAATACAGTATGTGATTACTTCATAATATGTAATGGAAATTCAAACACACAAGTAAATGCCATTACAAATTCAATACAAAAAGTGGTTTCAAAAGAATTAAAAGACAAACCTTGGCATGTAGAAGGCAGTGAAAATGGAGAGTGGGTACTTATGGACTATGTCAATATAGTTGTACATATTTTTCAAAAACACATTCGTGAGTATTACAACATTGAAAGCCTTTGGGGTGATGCAAAAATAACTTCTATCGAAAGTAAATACTAAAAAACATGTCAGATAATAAAAAGAATTCAAAGTTTAAACTTAGTCCATGGGCAATTTATGGTCTGATTATAGGTGTGTTTTTACTTATCAATATATTTGGAAACGGATTTGATTTTAACAATCCTAAGCAAACTACTTTATCAAAATTTTATCAATATTTGGACTCTAACCAAGTACAAAAAGTAGTTTTTTCAAATACCAAAGCTTCAATAATATTAAAAAAGGAAGCTTTAAACAGTAAAACACACGAAAAAGTTAAAGAAGGTACTTTTGGAAAAACAAACGAAAAAGGACCTCATTACATTATTGAGATTGGAAACAGTGAACTATTTCAAAAAACACTTGAAGAAGCAAGACAAAAAGGTTTAATTTCTGATTATGAAAAAGAACCTGAAAGCGCTTGGGGAGAAATTATTTCATTATTACTTCCCATTATACTTATCATTGGACTTTGGGTATTCATGATGAGAAGAATGTCTGGCGGTTCAGGTGGCGGTGGTGGACAAATATTTAGCATTGGCAAATCTAAAGCTAAGTTATTTGATGAGAAAAATGATATTAAAGTAACTTTTGAAAACGTTGCTGGACTTGAAGGTGCAAAAGAAGAAATTGAAGAAATTGTGGAGTTTCTTAAAAATCCAGAAAAATACACATCTATTGGAGGTAAAATTCCTAAGGGAGCTTTATTAGTTGGACCTCCAGGAACAGGAAAGACTTTACTAGCAAAAGCAGTAGCTGGTGAAGCAAAAGTTCCATTCTTTTCTTTATCAGGATCAGATTTTGTAGAAATGTTCGTTGGTGTTGGTGCATCAAGAGTACGTGATTTATTCAAACAAGCAAAAGAAAAATCTCCAGCAATTATATTTATTGATGAAATTGATGCTGTAGGTAGAGCACGTGGAAAAAGCAACATGTCGGGTGGTAATGATGAAAGAGAAAACACCTTAAATCAGTTATTAACTGAAATGGATGGTTTTGGAACCAACACAAATGTAATTGTACTTGCAGCAACAAACAGAGCAGATGTTTTAGACAAGGCTTTAATGCGTGCTGGACGCTTTGATAGACAAATTTACGTTGATTTACCAGACGTTAGAGAGCGTAAAGAAATATTTGAGGTTCATTTAAAACCAATCAAGAAAGAAGAAGAATTAGATACTGAATTTTTAGCAAAGCAAACACCTGGTTTTTCAGGTGCTGATATTGCAAATGTTTGTAACGAAGCTGCCTTAATTGCTGCTCGTAAAGATAAAAAAGCAGTAAACAAACAAGATTTCTTAGATGCCGTTGATAGAATTGTAGGTGGTTTAGAAAAGAAAAACAAAATAGTTACACCAGCAGAAAAAAGAGCAATTGCTATTCACGAAGCAGGCCATGCAACAGTTAGTTGGATGCTTGAACATGCAGCGCCACTTGTAAAAGTAACTATCGTTCCAAGAGGGCAAAGTCTTGGAGCCGCATGGTATTTACCAGAAGAACGCTTAATTGTACACCCAGAACAAATGTTGGACGAAATGTGTGCAACTATGGGAGGAAGAGCTGCAGAAAAAGTTATTTTTAATAAAATATCAACTGGTGCTTTGAGTGATTTAGAAAAGGTTACTAAACAAGCACGTGCAATGGTTACCATATATGGTCTAAATGAAAAATTAGGAAATGTCACTTACTATGATTCGTCAGGACAAAGTGAATACAATTTCTCGAAACCATACTCTGAAGAAACTGCTCGCGTAATTGACAAAGAGATTTCTGAATTAATAGAAGGGCAATACGAAAGAGCTATTAAACTTTTAGAAGAAAACAAAGACAAACTTAATGAATTAGCAGATATCTTAATTGAAAAAGAAGTTATATTTAAAGATGATTTAGAAGCTATTTTTGGAGAGCGATTATTTAATAAAGAAATTGAAATTAAGACTGAAGAATAACAGACTTTAATTAATTTAACATAATTTAAAAAATCTTAGTTCATCTTTCAGATAAACTAAGATTTTTTTTTATCTTTGGTACTTACTATAAATTACCTACTAAAGATAAATGAGTCTTTTTAGAAAAATTTTTGGAAACTCAAGTGATTCCTCAAATAGTGACAAGGACAAAGAACAAAAAAGTCCTTACACTCCTGAGGTTAATTTACCTGTAGATGAAATGTTTACCCGCAATTTTCAAAAGAATGGGGGTAAGTTTATTTATTGTGAAAATTTAAATGAAGTTTCTGAAAATTTTTTAAATATTTTAGAAGAGAATGACTGGTTTGAATGTAATGTTTTATGTTTTGAAGAATCCTTAAATCATTTACTTGAAGAAAACAAATTAGATGTTGTCAAAAATTCAGATGATGCTCAATTTTTCTTTTCAACATGTGAGAATTTAATTGGTGATGAAGGTTCAATATTATTTTCATCAAATCAACTTAAACATAATAAACCAAACGAGCTCCCTATTAACATGGTTGTGTTTGCAACAACTAGTCAGCTTGTAGCAAGTAAAGGGGATGGTTTGCGTTATATTAAACAAAAATACGACAAAGAATATCCTACTAATATTACTACCATAAAATACTTTGAAGAAGTAAAAGAAGAAGATTTTTTGCATTATGGAAGTTGCCATAAAAACCTTTACTTACTTCTGTTAGAAGATTTATAGTATGAATGAAACTTTAAAAAGAGCTCTTTCTGGGGCAGTTTATATAATTTTATTACTAAGCTGCATTTTATACTCTAAAGAAAGTTTAGCTATTCTTTTTTCTATTCTGTTGGTTTTTGGGGTTTATGAGTTTGCAAAAATGACTTCAGTAAATTTCTATGCTGGAATTTTAATTGCAGGTTGTACATATTATTTATTCTACAACCAATCCTATAATATTCCAATTAACAACAGTATTACTATTTTTACTGTTTTAATTTCAATAAGATTATTATACTTTTTATTTCAAAAAAACGATAAGAAATTTGATATTTTAACTCAATATTTTATTTTAATTGGATATATTATTTTTCCATTTATTTTAACAAACTATGTCCCTATTGGCGTAAAAGGATACAACTCTGACATATTAATTAGTGTCATTGTATTAATATGGACTAATGACACATTTGCTTATCTTGTTGGGAAAAATTTTGGAAAACATAAACTGTTTCCTTCTGTTTCACCCAAAAAAACAATTGAAGGTTTTATTGGAGGGCTATTATTTTCAGTAATTTGTGGCATATTACTTGGAAAATATTTCATAGGTGTTAAACACATCTATTTTTGGGTTGTTATTGCTATAATAGTAAGCATATTTAGTACTTTAGGCGACTTAATTGAGTCCAAATTAAAAAGAATTGCTGGAGTTAAAGATAGCGGTACAATAATGCCCGGACATGGAGGAATTCTAGATCGATTAGATAGTATTATATTTGTAATTCCATTTATTAATTTGTTTTATTTAATTTTACGTTATGTTTCATAAAGAAGGTTCAAAAATAATTTTCATTACACTTATATTAGTTGTTGGTGTAATTTTTTTAAGTGATGCTTTTATTTCTATTGCATGGTTAAAAAGCTTAATTTTATTATTAGCAGTATTCTTTTTAGTGATGGTTTTACAATTTTTTAGAAACCCAAAAAGAGAAGTTGACAATAGTGATAATCACATACTTGCACCTGTAGATGGTAAAGTAGTGGTAATTGAAGAAGTATTTGAACCTGAATATTTTAAAGACCAAAGATTGATGGTTTCTATATTTATGTCTCCAATAAATGTACATGTAACACGTTATGCTTTAAACGGAGTTGTAAAATATAGCAAATACCATCCAGGTAAATATTTAGTTGCTTGGCATCCAAAAGCAAGTGAAGAAAACGAAAGAACAACTGTTGTTATTAACAATAGAGTGTATGGAGAAGTAATGTACAGACAAATTGCTGGTGCATTAGCTCGAAGAATAGTAAATTACGCTGAAGAAGGAATGAGAGCTGTTCAAGGTAAAGATGCAGGTTTTATTAAATTTGGATCAAGAGTTGATTTATATTTTCCTATTGGAACCGAAATTAATGTAAAATTAAATGATGTTGCGGTAGGTGGAAAGACTGTAATATCAAAGAAAAATTAATGACGAGAGAAGAGTTAGAAATATTATTTGATGAAGCATTTAATAATGCTCAATTAGTTCCACAAGATTCTGTTCCTCAGGATTTGCAATTGGTTTTGTATGGCTTATATAAACAAGCTACAAGCGGAAATACTAAAAATGCATATTTTCAAAATCCTCAAGATATTAGAAATGCATTTAAACTTAATGCTTGGATGCAAGTAAAACACTTATCTATTGAACAGGCAATGGAACAATATATTGAAATCATAAATAATTTAATGAAAGAGAGAAACATATGAAACTCCAACTCTTAACCATAATTATTTCATTTTTTTTTATTTCTTGTAAGAATAATAACGATTTAGTAGAAGTTCAAATTCCAGAACCAGAAATTGTAGAAGAAAAAGCTTCAAATTTTGGCAATCCAAATGATATTAAAACAGAGACTGGTCCTTTTGAATTAGTTCAACTTAAATATAAATTTGAAGATTTTGCCCCTAACTTAGATGGTAGAACAATGGAAACTCATTATTCTAAACACCTTTTAAGCCATGCAAATAAATTAAACAAAATAGTCGCAGAAAATAAATGGTCTAAAAAAACCAAAATTGAAGATATATTACTTAATCTAGATGTAAATAATGCTGAATTAAGAAAAAGTGCGGGCGGTTATTACAATCATAATTTATTTTTTGAAAACTTAGCTCCAAAATCTGACTTAAAACCAAGCGATACTTTATCAATGGCTATTGACAAACATTTTGGTTCGTTTGATTCATTTAAACAAAAATTTATTGCTGCAGCTTCAAACCATAATGGCTCTGGATGGACTTGGTTAATTCTTAATAAAAAAGGGGATTTAGAAATCATAACCACCATAAATAATGACAACCCATTAATGAAAGATGCTTTGATAAAAGGAACTCCCCTTTTTAATATCGATACATGGGAACATGCTTATTACTTGCAATACCAAAATAGAAAAGTAGAGTATTTAAAGAAAGTCTTTGAATTATTAAATTGGGACTTAATCAGTAAAAAATACGAATCATTATAAATAAAAAAGCTCTGAAAATTCAGAGCTTTTTTATTTGTTGTTTATAATATCTATCTAAACATAAAACCTAAAATCATAAGCAGAAAAATAAATCCGTATAATGAAATTACAACTAAAGCTGTAAGACCTAAAAATTTATGATGAGATTTCAAATACACTAATGCATCTGACAATAAATTACTATCTCTTACTGCTAAAGCTTTTTTAATACCTGTTGCGTATTTATACAAATAATAAATAGGAAAAAAATAAAGAACTGAAATAATAATATATAAAAAAGATATGAATCCTGAAGCAGCACTAAAAGGATTAAAGCCTATTTGGTTATTATATTCACTACCAACATCTGTAGGTAAACTTGAAAAAATAGTTGACATAAAAACTGCTGCTAAGACCATTAAACCAACGCCAATAAAACCTAATATTGATAAAAACAAAGTCCATTTAGCGCTTTCTTTTAATGCAGAAACTGCTTGCTCATTTAATTGCAATGATTGATTTTCCATAAGTTATTTTTCAAACTGTTTTAATGTATTAATAATAATAGAAACACAATCTAATAATTGTTCTTCATTCATTACCAATGGTGGCGCAAAACGAATAATATTACCATGTGTTGGTTTAGCTAACAAACCATTATCTCTAAGAGCCATACAAATATTCCAAGCAGTTTCACTTTCTTCAGTATCATTAATTACAACTGCATTCAGTAATCCTTTACCTCTAACTAAAGTAGCTATAGAACTTGTTTCAATAAATTTAGCGATTTCAGCACGGAATAATTTTCCTAATTTCTCAGCATTTTCTGCTAATTTTTCATCCTTAACCACATCTAAAGCAGCCATTGCAACTGCAGCAGCAATTGGGTTACCACCAAATGTTGAACCGTGTTGACCTGGTTTTATAACATTCATAACTTCATCATTTGCTAATACTGCAGAAACTGGGTAAGCTCCACCAGAAAGCGCTTTTCCTAAAATTAAAATATCTGGATGCACGTTTTCGTGATTAACAGCTAATAATTGACCTGTTCTTGCAACACCAGTTTGCACTTCATCTGCAATAAACAATACATTATTAGCTTCACAAAGCGCTTTAGCTTTCGCTAAATAACCTTCACTTGGCACATAAACACCAGCTTCTCCTTGAATAGGCTCAACTAAGAATCCTGCGATATTTTTTGAAGATGTAATTGCTTTCTCTAAAGCATCTAAATCATCGTATGCAATTTTAATGAATCCCGCAGTATATGGTCCGAAATTTTTACGTGCGTTTTCATCATTTGAAAAAGAAATAATCGTTGTTGTTCTTCCGTGAAAATTATTTTCACAAACAATTATTTGCGCTTCGTTTTCAGCAATTCCTTTCTTTTCATAAGCCCATTTTCTACAAATCTTTAAAGCGGTTTCAACCGCTTCTGCACCTGTATTCATTGGTAAAACTTTATCAAATCCGAAATATTTCGTAATATATTCTTCGTAAACTCCTAATTTATCATTGTAAAATGCTCTTGAAGTTAAAGTCAATGTTTTTGCTTGTTCCATCATTGCATTTACAATTTTTGGATGACAATGTCCTTGATTAACTGCAGAATAAGCAGATAAAAAATCGTAATACTTTTTACCTTCAACATCCCACACATAAACTCCTTCCCCTCTACTTAACACTACAGGAAGTGGGTGATAATTGTGTGCTCCGTGCTTATCTTCTAATTTAATTGCTTCAGCTGAACTCATTTTTTCTAAAACTGACATACTCTTATTTTTTATTGATTTTAATAATCTCAATTCCTTCTTTTGGAGAGAAATCATCCATATTTCTACAAAAATACAAAACGAAAGTATTTTTATAAAGAAAATGGAAACATTAATTTTCAAATACAAAATCATTGAATAAAATATTATCATCTAATTTTCAAAATAATCATTTATATTTGAATTTCAATTGTTTATGATTCAACTATGATTAAAAAAATACTATTCTTCCTTTTTTGTTATTTCAGCACTTATACTAGTTATTCTCAAACTTGGGAAATCACCCCAAACAATGAATTTGAAAAGTACTTTGAAGAAGCTTATACTTCCTATCCATCTATTCCAAGAGGAATATTAGAGTCTATAGCTTACACCAAAACACATATTCAACATATTGAACCCGAATATGGAATTCCAAGTTGTTCTGGAATTCCATTTCATTTTGGAGTAATGGGTTTAGTGGAAAATGGGAAGAGTTATTTTAGAAATTCGCTTGAAAAAGTAGCTGAAATTTCAAAATACGATTCAGAAAATATAAAAAATGATCCTAGAATTAATATTCTTGCTTTCGCGAAAGCTTATAATGAATTGTTAGAAGTTTATAGTTTAAAAAATCAACCTATATCCAAGCAAATCAAAATTATTGATGAATTATCTGAAATACCAAATAATCAAAACACGGCAAACAATTTCGCTTTCGACACACAGGTCTATTCCATATTTAAAAATCTTTTAGAATCAAAATTTCAAGAAGCCTATAATTTGCCAAAATATGAATTCAGTCTTGAAGAAATTTTTGGAACTGAAAATTTTAAAATACTAAACTCAACAAGCGTTTTAATTACCAATGAAAGAATAAACGGAGAAAGGTACAATTCAAATTATAGCAGATTAGCACCGCCTTGTAATGATGTTTCTGGTAGTTTTCCTTATGCAATATTATCAGCAGCAGCAGATCCTTCTAATTACAGTTCAAGAAGTGGAACTGCAATTACTCACGTTACAATTCATACTATGCAAGGCTCTTATGCTGGTGCTATTTCTTGGTTTCAAAATCCTGCTGCAAATGTTTCTGCGCATTATAACATGAGAGCTTCAGATGGACAAATTACTCAATCGGTTTGTGAAATTGATAAAGCTTGGCACGTGAGTAATTCAAACCCATACGCAGTTGGTATTGAACATGAAGGATATATAGATGATCCAACTTGGTACACAAGTGTAATGTATCAAAAATCAGCTGTTTTGACCAAAGATATTGCAGCTAGAAATGGAATTCCAATCATTAGAACGTATGATAAAAATGGTGATGTTGGTGTAAATTCGATCAGTGATGGCTGTTTTAAAATAAAAGGCCATCAGCATTTCCCATCACAAACACACGTTGACCCAGGTCCGTATTGGGATTGGAACAGGTATTACGATTTAATTAATGATGTCGTTAGCGCTACTTCAGTAACTTATACAGCATGTAGTGGAACTATTTATGATTCTGGAGGTTCAACTGGAAATTATGGAAATGACGAACGTATTTTTTATAAAATTCAACCAACAGGTGCAACAAGTGTAACTTTAAATTTCACTTCCTTAAATTTAGAAACAAATTATGATTATTTATACATCTACGATGGAGATTCTCACAATGATCCATTACTAACAATATTAAACGGTACAACTTTACCTCCTAGTATTACAGCTAATAGCGGAAAAATGCTGCTTGAATTTAGAACAGACTGCGCAACTGTAGCTTCTGGATGGGTTGCTAATTATTCTTGCAATACATCTTCAGTTGCTTGCGAAATGCCTACTGGATTGAATGAAAGTAATATGAATCATAACAGTGCACAATTAAATTGGAATACTGTTCCTAGCGCATTGAGTTATGAAATATCATTTAAACAAACTTTAGAATCAACTCCCACAATTTACAATTCAACCTCTAACAACATAGTTATTTCTGGTTTAGCAGCTGGCGGACAATACATTTGGACTGTAAAATCAGTTTGTAATGCTGGAGTCAAATCGGTTGCAAATTCTAATGAGTTTACAAATTCTAGCACTATAACCAATATTATCGACACAAATTGCTCTGGAACTTTTACCGATACTGGAGGAATTTTAGGAGGTTATACGAATAACGAAAATTATACATATACCATTTCACCAACTGGTGCTTCATCAGTTACATTATCGTTTAGTGCTTTTAATATTGAAAACAATTACGACTTTATTCGCATTTATGATGGTCCAACAACAGCTTCTACTCTACTTGGAACATACACCAATACAAACACACCTCCAAACATTACTTCTTCTGGAGGAAGTTTAACAATTAAATTTACTTCTGATAATGCAACTATGAGATCTGGTTGGGTTGCAAATTGGACTTGCACTTCTTCTTGTAGTTTACCAAGCATTCCAACATTATCTTTAAGCCCAACAACAATTTGTTCAGGAGAATCGAGTACGCTTACAATTACTGGAAATTTAAACGATGCTACACAATGGAATATTTATTCTGGATCATGTGGCGGAACTTTAGTGGGTTCAACTTCAACCACTACTTTTAGCATTAACCCAACAAGTACAACAACTTATTACGTTCGTGGTAATGGCGGTTGTTTTTCAGGGGGAAGTTGTGCTTCAATAACACTTAATGTAACTGCTGCTCCAGAAATTAATATTATTGGAAACGGAACTTCAATTGTGACTGGAGACATAACACCATCTTTGGCAGATGATACCGATTTTGGTCTAATCAACAGTACAACAATAACTAAAACATATACGATTGAAAACACAACTGGAAATGCAGATTTAAACATTAGTTCAATTGTCGTTTCAGGTACAAATGCGAGTAATTTCACTGTAGGAAACATCACTTTACCAAAAGTAATATCTGTTGGAAACTCTACTACATTCACAGTTACGTTTACACCAACTGACATTGGCGCTAGAACTGCAATAATTACTGTAAACAATAACGATTGTAACGAAAGTGCTTATAACTTTACTGTTCTAGCTAACTTAAATTGTGGCGATATTACAACCATTTGGAACGGTTCTAGCTGGAACAACGGAAATCCTGCACTTACAAAAGCACTTATATTCAGTGGAAATTATTCTTCTACAGGAAGTATACTAGGTTGTTCTGCTACAATAAAT
>JBEDTP010000205.1:0-15511 GCA_040119075.1 Flavobacterium sp. | reverse complement strand
AAAATAACTCAACAGAACAAACTGAAATAAATCATAAAAATGGCCTGTAAAAATATTATAAATACCAAACCAATCCCATAAATGAGAAGCTATAAAATCGATAAATAAAACAACTGTAATATATATTGTAAAAATTTTATAGGCTTTTCCATTTTTGGAAAAACCTATAAAATAAAGCAAACATAAAATTGCTGAAGTAATGTGTAAATAAACTAATTCTCCCAATTACTTAACCATTAACAATGGGCTTTCATCTCCACTACACAAAGGCGGACAAGGTGATGATTTATCAGTAAGAATATGATTTTCATCAATTAAATCTTTTCCATTAGCGTCTACGCCAACTAAAATAACTTTTTGCACTCCAACATCATCAATCCCCATATAAGCTCTTACAGCGACAACATCTTCTGGCTGCATTACATCTAATAAAGCTTGTTTTGTTATTAAATGAGCTTTTGCTGGTTCTTTTGGAAGATTGTTTCTCCAAGATTTAATCCAAGTTGTTGCTTGTTCAAGAGTAATTTCAAAGTCTGACATAAATAAAATGATTTAGGTTAGTAGTATAAATTTTACATAAATATAGATTTTAAAATTTAGACAGAAAAATTTTAAATGAAAAACAGGTATAAATACCTGTTTTTACATTTATTAAGCAAATACTTACAGTATTTAACATTTTTTACAAAATTAATGTAAACGAAATTCGGTTTATAAATCTACTTTCGACAAAAATTAAAACTAAAAACAACTCATATGAATCCAAAAAACAGTCTTTACAAATCCAAGAATTATCTATTCCTTTTTACTATTTTAATTTTTATGAATTCTTGTAAAAAAGAAAAAACAGAGCTATCTATAATAAAGCCTATGGAGTTTCCTGTAAATATTAACTCAAATGACTTTAAATTTCCAGAAGATTCAACTACAATTTATAAATGGTTAAGCCAAAAAGATACAGTTAATATAACAAAACACGCTTGGGGAATTTGGGCTGGGTTAACTGAACCAACTGGACAAAAATATAATGGAGAAGAATTATTAGTTTTTGAAACATGGTATGGAGTAAAAGAATTAGCTGAAATGTGTGCAAAAGGAGATGTTGATGGTGGTTGTAAAGCAGTAAAAAATGAGAGAACAGCTTTAAAAACACCAAATCAATTTACACATTCTCAATTGCTTTTAAATAAAAAAGAAGCTATTGACACAACATTTCAAATTTTTGAAACTGTAACTTATAATCCAAGCGCTGCTTGCTTTGCAACAAAAAATCTTATTTTCAATCAATCAACACTTGATAAATATAAAGTAAAAGATAAAATTGGAGTTATTCCATCTTTTCCTGCATCTGCAATTACAACTAAACCAACTTATTTTGCCGGAAATCCAAGTAAAGACGGGCTAATAAGAGTTCCTACATGGCCTGGAATACCTCAACCTGCAAAAAACTTTGGAACTGAATCATGGAACCTATATGTATATGCAGATATAAATAACAAACAGCCAAAAAACAAAAAAATAATTCCTGTAAGCTCTGAAAATCCATCTGAAAAAGAAATTAAAGATGCAACTTGTAATTTAAGTGATTTTATTAATTATAAAATTGATGAAAAAGGAGCAAAATACTTAAATGAGCATCAAGATAAAGGAAATGATAATTTTAAAGCTGGTGATTATGTTTTACTAGTTGCTATGCATGTAGGTACAAAAGAAATAAGCAACTGGACATGGCAAACATTCTTTTGGAGTCATAATCCAGATAGTCCTCTAGCGCCAAGTTCTCAATTTGAAGCTAACTTACGTCCAAAGACTTTAAAAGGTGCAGCAAAAAACTATGCGGTATCAACAGCTTATGCAATGGTATGGCCGAATCAACCTATTTCTGGAGGTACAAATGTTGGAGCTAAACCTATCATTGCATTTAATCCATATTTAGAAGCAGGTTTAGGCAACATTCCCTTTAAAAATAATTTAAATCCTGACTACAAATATGGTGTTCAAACAAATTGTATGACCTGTCATGCACTTGCAACACAAAGTGGCAATGTAGGATATTCTACAGATCAATACATAAGTATGAAAGATACTACTTATTTTAAAAATCAAGTACAATTAGACTTTGCATGGTCAATACAAGGAAACATAAATAAAAACAAATAATTAATTAAAAACTAACTCTAAAAAATTTATCATGGAAGAATACATGGGAATGATTAAAATATTTGCAGGAACATTTGCTCCTAGAGGATATATGTATTGTGCTGGTCAGTTATTATCAATAGCTCAATACTCAGCTTTATACTCTATTATAGGGACTAATTATGGTGGAGACGGAAGAACCACTTTTGCATTGCCCGATTTAAGAAGTAGAGTTCCTGTAGGTGGAGGCATGGGGACTGGACCAGGGTTACCAAACATTAAAATTGGTGATATCGGTGGTGAAGTAACACATACATTAACTCTTAGTGAAATACCAAGTCACAATCACTCATTAGTTGCAAACAATCAAAATGCAACACAATCAGCAGCTACGATAGGTGCTTCAATTGCAACACCTGGAGCTGTATCTGGGAGAGACTTTACCGCAACGTTGGGATACAATACTACAGCACCTAACACACCATTAGCTGGAACATCTATTTCAAATAGTGGCGGAAGTTTACCACATAATAATATGCAACCTTTTTTAGGTATTAGTTATATTATATGCATTGAAGGAGTATTTCCTCCAAGAAGTTAAATTTAAAAGCCGTTTTAATTAATTAAAACGGCTTTTTAAATATGTTATATATTTATTTAAATTTGTAAAAATTTTAATTCAAAAACTATGAAAAAACTCTACTCAATTTTTACATTATTTTTTGTTTCTCATTTATTTTTTGGTCAAACAACTGAAACATTTGAAACAGAATCTGTTGGCTCTTCTACTTTTACTGATAATGGCCAAATTTTCAACATTTCCTCCCAAGCAAGAGGTCCGTTTGATATCTATTACCATGCTACAGCTTATGGATGGAATGGTACAGCAAATGACAATTACTTTATTGATAATTCTTCATTTTGTAATGGCGCTGGTTTACCAGGATTTACTATTTCCTCAGCAGGTGCAACTCAATTTACTTTAAAAAGTTTTTATATTTATTTAGCGCTTTGTAACTCTGCAACTCTAACAAACACAGGAACAATGATTGTTACTGGAAAATTAGGTGGGGTTCCTCAATATACCGCTACATTGAACTCTGGATTAAGTAATATGAATTATAGTTTTCAAAATGGTTTTACACAAATTAATTTATCAACATTAGGAGGAAGCGATAATTCAAATACTACTATTGATGAATTTGTAATTTCAACAACAGGAAATTATGAGTATTTAGCATTTGATGCTATGACATGGGATATTGCTCCACTTAGTACTGAAAGTTTTGAAAATTCAACTACTTTGTTCATATACCCAAATCCAACAAAAGATTTTTTTAAAGTTGATTCTAATTTTGATGGTAGTTTCATTATTGTAAATCAAATAGGTCAAACAGTTAAGACTTTTGATGTAAACTCAAATGTTGAAAACATCATTAATGTTGAAAATTTAGCAAACGGAATTTATTTTATTAAAAGTATCAACGAAAACCAAATAAAATCACGTAAACTAATTATTAGAAAGTAAGTATTATTAATTCAAAAAAAAGGTAAAAACATTATTACTCGTTTTTACCTTTTTTTATTTTTTAAAATGGAACATCAGAATCATCATCAAAGTCATTCATATTACTTCCAAATGCTTCATTAGGAGAAGGTAAATTTGGCGTTATAAATGGATTTGAATCATCTAAATTCATTTTAGAAGGTAAGTCATCAAATGTATTTCCAAAAGTATCAAGGTTATCAAATTTACCAAGATTACCTACGAATTTCAATCTAATATTATCCAAACCACCGTTACGATGCTTTGCAACAATAAACTCGGCTTGACCTTGAGTTGGAGAATGTTCTTCATCATCCCATTCATCAATTTTATAATATTCAGGTCTATAAATAAACGATACAATATCTGCATCCTGCTCAATTGCACCTGATTCACGTAAATCTGATAATAAAGGTCTTTTACTAGAGCCTCGGGTTTCAACCGCACGAGATAATTGAGAAAGAGCAATTACAGGGATGTTTAATTCTTTAGCTAATGCCTTTAAGTTTCGAGAAATTGTTGAAATTTCTTGTTCTCTATTTCCACCACCTTTTCCATTTCCACCAGCAGTCATTAATTGCAAATAATCGACAACTATCATTTTAATTCCATGTTGTGAAGCTAGTCTCCTTGCTTTAGCACGTAAATCAAAAATTGAAAGTGAAGGTGTATCATCAATAAATAAAGGTGCTTTCTCTAAGTCTTTCACTTTTATAGAAAGCTGCTCCCATTCGTGCTTTTCTAACTTACCCGTTCTTAATTTCTCAGAAGACAAACCAGTTTCAGAAGAAATTAAACGTGTAATCAATTGCACAGATGACATTTCTAATGAGAAAAATGCAACAGGAGCGTTATAATCGATAGCCATATTACGAGCCATAGATAAAGTAAATGCTGTTTTTCCCATACCAGGACGAGCAGCAATAATAATCAAATCGGAAGGTTGCCAACCAGAAGTTAGCTTATCTAAATCGTGAAAACCAGTAGGGATACCACTTAAGCCTTCTTTTCCAGCGATTTCTTCAATTCGCTTTTTGTCTTGAATTACTAAACTTTGTGCAGTTTCAGAACTACGCTTAATATTTCCTTGTGTTACCTCATATAATTTTGATTCGGCTTTATCTAACAAATCAAAAACATCAGTGGTTTCATCGTAAGATTCTTCAATAATTTCGTTTGAAATTTTTATTAAACTTCTTTGAATGTACTTTTGAAGTATAATTCTTGAGTGAAATTCAATATGTGCTGAAGATGATATTTTTTGTGTTAATTGAATAAGATAAAAATCACCTCCTGCTAAATCAAGCTTTGCTTCTTTTTTTAATTGAGCAGAAACCGTTAATAAGTCAATAGGCTGAGTATCGTTGAAAAGTGCAACAATGGCATCAAAAATATGTTTATGTGCTTCTTTATAAAACGCATCTGGTTGTAAAATATCAATTACTTCATCAACACCTTTTTTATCAATCATCATTGCTCCTAAAACAGCCTCTTCAAGGTCAACCGCTTGTGGTGGCAACTTTCCTTTTTCAAGATTTATAATAGTAGCTTTATCTGCTTTAAAAGCACTAAAGTTTTTGATATTTTCCATTGTGCTAAGTTAATTATTTTAAATAAAAAAAACACGAAAATTGTAAGTACAGGCATGTTAAAAAGCTGTTGATAACCACAATAATTATGTTAATAACCAAAAAAAAATCCGAAACAATAAGGCTTCGGACTTTAAATTGTAATAATTTAGGTTTATTCTTTGAACTCACCCATATTACTATATTTGTCCATTCTTTTAGCAATTAAATCTTTTGTTGATAATTTATTTAATTCGTTAAAAGTTTTCGTAATATATTCTTCGACAGTTTTAAATGTAGTTTCTCTATCATGATGCGCACCACCTAATGGTTCTGGTATAATGTCATCAATTAAGTTTTGTTTTTTCATATCTATTGCGGTAAGCTTTAAAGCTTCAGCAGCTTGCTCTTTAAATTCCCAACTACGCCATAAAATTGAAGAACAAGATTCTGGTGAAATTACAGAATACCATGTGTTTTCTAACATAAAAACTTTATCACCCACACCAATTCCTAATGCTCCTCCAGATGCTCCTTCACCAACTATAACAGTTATAATTGGTACTTGAAGACGAAACATTTCAAAAATATTACGCGCAATTGCTTCACCTTGACCTCTTTCTTCGGCTTCTAATCCTGGATATGCTCCTGGAGTATCTACCAATGTAACAACAGGAATACCAAATTTTTCAGCCATTTTCATTAAACGTAGAGCTTTTCTATATCCCTCAGGATTTGCCATACCAAAATTACGATACTGCCTTGTTTTTGTATTATATCCTTTTTGTTGACCAATGATCATAAAAGATTGACCGTTTATTTTACCTAAACCACCAACCATTGCTTTGTCATCTTTTACACCTCTATCACCAAAAAGTTCTAAAAATGTTCCTTTACACAAAGCTTTGATATAATCTAAGGTATAAGGTCTATCTGGATGCCTTGACAATTGAACCCTTTGCCAAGCTGTTAAATTTTTATATATGTTTTTTTTAGTTTCTTTTAATTTTTTTTCAATTTGTTTACATGTTGCAGTAACATCAACATCAGATTCTTCACCAATTATTTGACATTTGTCTAATTGATCTTCTAACTCTTTGATAGGAAGTTCAAAATCTAAATATTCCATAGGAAATGTTTTGTTTTAGTTTCGTTTGTAAAGACAAAGATAAAATTTTCAATCAATATACCTTATACTAACTCTGAATTAGTTTCTTCTTTTTTGTATTTTTTTATTACACCGTTTAAAATAACAGTTAATAATATTATTGCAGCTCCTACATAGAACAATGGATTCATGTGCTCAGAATCTTTGAAGATTAAAAGCGCAAGAATAATTCCGTAAATAGGCTCTAAATTTATGGTTAACATAACTGTATATGGACTTAAGTATTTCATCACTTTTACTGAAGCTATAAAAGCATAAGCTGTACAAACTGAAGCTAAAAGAATTAACCATCCTAAATCTTTTATAGATAGTGAGAAAAACTCACTTGAAAATCCGCCAGTAAAAAACAAATAAATACTTAAAAACCCAACTCCACCAATTAATTCATAGAATGAAATTACTGATGGCATATATATTTTAGTATATTTTGCGTTTATCACCGTAAAAAGTGCTGATAAAAAAGCAGATGTTAATGCTAAAATTATTCCCAAAACATAATCTACTTCAACATTAAAAATAATATACAATCCGCCAATTACAATTAATCCAAAAAGCACTTCGTACCAAACTACTTTTTTTCCAAAAAGTAAAGGTTCTAAAATAGAAGTAAAAAAAGCACCAGTTGACAAACATGCTAATGTTACTGAAACATTAGAAACTTTAATTGCCTTAAAAAAAGTGAACCAATGCATTGCAATAACTAAACCTGCAAATAAAAACGCAAGTAAAGTTTTCTTAGGAATTTTAAGATCTATTTTTTTTATCTTAATATAAATAAAAATAAAAACAACAGCAATTGACATACGCCACCAAACCAACGGCAATGCGTCTAAAGAAATTAAAGCACCTAAAATGGCTGTAAAACCCCAAATAAAAACTATTAAATGAAGTAAAGCGTAACTCTTAAAATTATCGTTTTGCATTTCTTAGAAGATAAATTGCTAAAATTCCGAAAACAAAATTAGGTATCCATACCGCAATGAAAGGGTGAAATGTCGACTTCTCTGCAAGAGTACCAAATACTTTGTCAAAAAATATAAATGTAAATGCAATACAAATTCCAATTGCAAGATTCACTCCCATCCCACCTCTTCTTTTCATTGAAGAAACAGCTACTGCAATTAATGTCAAAATAAAAGCAGAAATTGGTAAACTAAACTTTTTATAAAAAACAACTAAATATGTATTAATGTTAGCGTTTCCTTTTTTTCTTTCTTTGTTAATGAATGAATATAATTCACCTATTGACATTGTTTCTGCAACATAAACTACTGGGGTTAAATCGTCAGGCTCAAAATTAAATTCTAAAATCTTTTTATCAGATGATTCTAAAATATCATTTGTAACACCAATTGTTCTTTTTGTGTAATTATGTAATGTATATTTTTTTGTTTCCTCATTATATTTAATTCTATTCGAATTAATTTTATAAACCAATTTATTGTCTTTAAACTTTTCGAAAGTAAAATTAAATCCTGTTTGTGACATATAATTGTAGTTGCTTACATAAATATACTCATCTGAATTAATTTGTCTGAAAATATCTGAAGTTTCCCTTGTTTGATTATTTCCTTTTAAATTTTTATATCTAAAATCATTAAACCCTTTACTTGCTGCTGGAACCAAGAAAAAACCCATCATTAACGCAAATAAACAAACTAATGCAGCTCCAATAAAGAAAGGTCTTAAAAATCTATTGAATGATATACCAGAACTTAAAATAGCAATTACTTCTGTATTATTTGCTAATTTCGATGTAAACCAAATAACTGATAAAAATAAAAATATAGGAAATAATAAATTCGCAAAATATATAGTAAAGTCTATATAATATACCAAAATCTCAGATATTGCGATTTTTTTTTCTATCATTTTATTAACTTTCTCAGAAACATCAATAACAATTCCGATAGGAATGAACATTAATAACATTACAGAAAAAGTTCCTAAATATCTTTTTAGAATATATTTATCAATTATTTTCATTTATTACTGAATTAATTTCAGAATCGTTTTATTATAATTTATTATTCATTTGAATAACCATTTTATCTTTCCATTCTCTAAAGCTACCAGCTATAATTTGGCGTCTTGCTTCACGTACTAACCACATGTAGAAACCAAGATTATGAATAGTTGCTATTTGCTTTCCAAGATACTCATTTGCAGCAAATAAATGACGTAAATAAGCTTTTGAATATTCTAAGTCAACCCAAGTGTGTCCCATTTCATCAATTGGAGAAAAATCAGCTTCCCACTTTTTGTTTTTAATATTGATCGAACCATAAGCCGTAAACAACATTCCGTTTCTTGCATTACGTGTTGGCATTACACAATCAAACATATCAATTCCTAATGCAATATTTTCAAGAATATTTATAGGTGTTCCAACTCCCATTAAATAACGAGGCTTATCTTCAGGTAAAATAGCAGTAACCACTTCTGTCATTGCATACATTTCCTCTGCAGGCTCACCTACTGAAAGTCCGCCAATTGCATTACCTACTGCTCCTGCATTTGCAATATATTCGGCAGATTGCGCTCTTAAATCTTTATAAGTGCTTCCTTGAACAATTGGAAAAAATGATTGCTCATAACCATATTTAAAAGGTAAATTCTCTAAATGATTAATACATCTATCTAACCAACGATGCGTCATGTGCATTGAACGTTTTGCATAACGATAATCACATGGGTAAGGCGTACATTCATCAAAAGCCATAATAATATCAGCACCTATTGTACGTTGAATTTCCATTACATTTTCGGGAGTAAAAACATGATAAGAACCGTCAATATGACTTTTAAACTTAACTCCTTCTTCTTTAATTTTTCTGTTTGAAGATAAAGAGTAAACCTGATAACCACCTGAATCGGTCAATATGTTTCGATCCCAATTCATAAATTTATGCAACCCTCCTGCTTTTTCAAGAATATTTGTTTGAGGTCTTAAATATAAATGATACGTGTTTCCTAAAATAATATCAGGATTAATATCATTTTTTAACTCTCTCTGATGCACACCTTTAACCGAAGCAACAGTGCCTACTGGCATAAATATTGGTGTTTCTATAGTTCCATGATCAGTTGTTAAAGTAGCTGCTCTTGCTTTACTATTTGGGTCTTTTTTTATTAAATCAAACTTCATATCTAATTTTTACAAGCGCAAATATAATTCAATTAGACAACTTGTATGTAAGAACATTCGAAATTTTAGAATTGTTTTATGATTTACCATTATCAACAAAATATTAATTAAAATAGTATAACTTCCTCAAAAAAGGTTTGTTGAAAGAAAAATTTAAAAGTATTTTTGCCCAAACTATTTTATTTCAATGAAATCAAACACACAACAATTACAAGATTTAACTGTTCAAGTTAGAAGAGACATTCTTAGAATGGTACATGCTGTAAATTCAGGGCATCCAGGTGGTTCACTTGGTTGTACAGAATTCTTAGTTACTTTGTACAAAAACTTAATGGATAGAAAAGAAGGATTTAATATGGATGGGATTGAAGAAGATTTATTCTTTTTATCAAACGGACATATTTCTCCAGTTTTTTATAGCGTTCTAGCTAGAAGTGGTTATTTTCCTGTTTCTGAATTAGCAACTTTCAGACTTATTAATTCAAGACTACAAGGTCACCCAACTACTCATGATCATTTACCTGGTGTAAGAATGGCTTCAGGGTCATTAGGACAAGGGTTGTCTGTTGGAATTGGAGCTGCGCAAGCAAAAAAATTAAACAAAGACAATCATTTAGTATATACACTTCATGGAGATGGAGAGTTACAAGAAGGTCAAAATTGGGAAGCTATTATGTATGCATCAGCAAAAAATGTAGACAACCTTATTGCAACTATTGACTTAAATGGAAAACAAATAGATGGAACTACAGATGAAGTTTTAGCAATGGGAAGCCTTAGAGCTAAATTTGAAGCTTTTGATTGGGATGTTTTAGAAATAAAAGAAGGAAATAACATTGAAGCTATTATTGCTGGAATGAATGAAGCTAAAGCAAAAACCGGAAAAGGAAAGCCAGTTTGCGTATTACTTTATACAGAAATGGGTAATGGTGTTGATTATATGATGCACACACATGCTTGGCATGGAAAAGCACCTAATGATGAACAATTAGCAAATGCATTAGCTCAAAATCCTGAAACTTTAGGAGATTATTAATCCTTCAATTGAAATTAAAATGAAAAAATACGAAAATACAGGAAGTAAAGATACTCGTTCAGGTTTTGGAGCCGGAATGACTGAACTAGGTCAGAAAAACGAAAATGTAGTAGCACTTTGTGCTGACTTAATTGGCTCGTTAAAATTTGACGATTTTAAAAAAAATCATCCAGAACGTTTTTTCCAAATTGGAATTGCTGAAGCTAATATGATTGGAATTGCTGCAGGATTAACTATTGGTGGGAAGATTCCTTTTACAGGAACATTTGCGAACTTCTCTACAGGAAGAGTTTATGATCAAATTCGTCAATCGGTTGCCTATTCTGAAAAAAATGTGAAAATTTGTGCTTCACACGCTGGTTTAACATTAGGAGAAGATGGAGCAACACATCAAATACTGGAAGACATTGGCTTAATGAAAATGTTACCTGGGATGACCGTAATAAACACATGTGATTATAACCAAACGAAAGCGGCAACAATTGCTCTTGCAAATCACGAAGGGCCAGCTTATTTAAGATTTGGAAGACCAGTTGTTCCAAATTTCATGCCTGCTGACGAACCATTTGTAATAGGGAAAGCTATTTTATTAAACGAAGGTACAGATGTTACCATTATAGCAACTGGACATTTAGTATGGGAAGCTCTTATTGCTGCAGAAGCTTTAGAGGCGAAAGGAATTTCTGCTGAAGTAATCAACATTCACACTATTAAACCATTGGATGATGAAGCTATTTTAAAATCGGTTGCTAAAACAGGTTGTGTGGTTACTGCTGAAGAACATAATTTCTTAGGTGGACTAGGAGAAAGTGTTTCTAGAGTTTTAGCTTTAAACAACCCAGCACCTCAAGAATTTGTTGCTGTTAACGATAGTTTTGGAGAATCTGGAACTCCTGCTCAATTAATGGACAAATACAAGTTAAACAATCAAGCGATTGTTGAAGCGGTAGAAAAAGTGATAAAAAGAAAATAAGTTACTTTTACTCATAAAAAAACCAGTTCAAATTGAACTGGTTTTTTTATGATTTATAATTATTGATATTGATCATAAAAGGGTGGCTTAGCATCAGGATCCAAATGCCTTCTTAACCTTGAAGTATCAGTAAAATCCCCCGATCCTGGACTTTTTAACATGGTTGGAGTAGTTGATGGAGGAATAATAACTGGCATTAATGGCCCAGTAAATGCTCTAGGAATACCTTTTGTTTCATCAACATAAGGAGTTGAGGCATTGTCAGAAGCTTCACCATTATATGGGTAATAACGAGTAACTGCATCAGGGTCAGAAGGATGTACATAACTAATTTCAGTTTTAGTTAAATAGCCATCACCGTCATCGTCAACATCTAAATAATCAGGTAATCCATCCCCATCAGTATCTAAAGGTTCTTCATTAAAATTAGTTCCATATTCAATTTTAGATAAAATTTTATCTCTATCATGATCTCTATATCTTTGGTCATGCAATCTAAAGTTGAAAATTAATGGTGAATATGAAGGAATATTTCCTACAGATTGATTAAAATATCCAAGTCCGGATGGCAAAAACATTACTCCTGCTCCATAATCATCAAAAGTTATACTACCGTCAGGATTATCAATATAAGTTCCAGTTTTAAATTCAGGAATAATTTCTCCCCAACCGCGTACTACATCTTCCAATGGAAACCAAATTGGGTCATTTCTTTGATCAAATGTTAACGTAATATCTGAAGGAATTGTACCTTTATATGTTACAAATGCTGAATCAATTCTCGTTGGTGCTTCTCCAACTCCTTCTCTTAACTTTAAATAATATACTTTATAAGTTATATCATGAGCGTCAACTAATTTATATTGTAACTCTGACATTGATGAAATTGGAGTTTGAGAACCTCCATCTGGAATCAATTCAAAAGTAGTATTATAGTCTGCATCTACTGTAACAAAATGTGTATCTAAGAAATCTTCAATTTCAGCAATATCTTCGGCATAAACCTCATCATAAGGTCTAGGAGGCGGAACTGTTGCATCATCAGTATTAGGACAAGCTACTAATATTGTAGCTAAAACTACAAAGCAAAGGGCTTTATAAATATTTTTCATTTTCAAAGTAATTTTGGTGCAAGATACAATTTTCGTTTATTTTTGTATAAATATTAACATTGAATTTTGAATTTTGTATGAGAGTTGATAAATTTTTATGGTGCACACGCTATTTTAAAACACGAAGCATCGCATCAGAAGCTATAAAAAAAGGGCACGTTACTATTAACGGTCAACAAGCAAAGCCTTCACGCGAGGTTTTTGCTACTGATAAAATTACATTACGTAAAGACCAAATAAATTATAAAATTACTGTTTTAGATGTTCCACAAAACAGAGTTGGAGCTAAACTAGTCGACGTTTACAGAAAAGACGAAACTCCTAAAGAAGAATTTGAACGTTTTGAATTATTAAAATTAGCAAAAGAACATTATAGGTCAAAAGGAGATGGTCGCCCAACAAAAAAGGAACGTAGAGATATTGATGAATATACTAATGAGAATTTTGACGAAGATGGAACTGAATAGTGACTATTGGGAAAACAGATATAAAAAAAATGAGATTGGTTGGGATACTGGATCAATTACCACACCATTAAAAGAATACATAGACCAACTTAATAATAAAGACTTAAAAATATTAATTCCAGGCGCTGGAAACGGATATGAATTTGATTATTTAATTAATAACGGTTTTAAAAATGTTTTTGTAGTAGATATAGCTGCAACACCATTAAAAAATATAGAAAAAAGAAATCCAAAATATAAGAGCAATTTAATTTTATTAGATTATTTTGAACTGAACCAAAAGTTTGATTTAATTATTGAACAAACATTCTTTTGCGCCTTAGACCCAAATTTAAGAAAGAACTATAGTTTAAAAACTAGTGAGATATTAAATTCTAAAGGAAAAATTGCTGGACTTCTTTTTGATTTTCCACTAACTGAAGACGGACCTCCTTTTGGTGGATCGATTGAAGAATATAAAAATTTATTTTCAAAAACATTTGATATAAAAATATTAGAAAAAGCATATAATTCAATAAAACCACGCGCTAATAAAGAACTCTTTTTTATATTTGAGAAAAAATAACACAATATATACTTTAAATGAAAAATATAATCTTAACTAACGAAGAAATAATTCATAAAACAAAGAGAATTAGTTATCAAATTCTAGAAACTTTTGTTGATGAAAAAGAAGTTGTTATTGCTGGAATTGCAAATAGCGGTTATGTTTTTGCTCAAAAAATTTCAGAAGAACTTTCTAGAATATCAGATTTAAAAGTTATTTTGTGTGAAGTTAAAATTAACAAACAAAACCCTAAGGATAAAATTACTACTTCTTTACATTCTTCAGAATACGAAAACAAAGCTTTAGTTTTAGTAGATGATGTTTTAAATTCTGGCTCAACGCTTATTTATGGGGTAAAACATTTTTTAGAAGTACCTTTAAATAAGTTTAAGACTGCGGTTTTAATTGATCGTAATCATAAAAAATATCCTGTTAAAGCAGATTTTAAAGGAATTTCACTTTCAACATCATTACAAGAACACATTCAGGTTGTTTTTGAAAAAGAAAACAGTTACGCTTATTTAAGCTAATAAATATTTAATTTCTAATACAATTTCTTCTTTATCTTTTAAAGAGGATTCTATTATGTGTTTTGATTGATAATAATAATAGTTTCGATCAAACAAATGTTTATTAACATAGTCACTTAATTGTTCATCATTAAAATCTGCAATTAATGGTCTTGTGTCTTTTTCCATCATTAATCTTCGGCATAAAACTTTCACCGAGGTTTTTAAGTAAAAAGAAAAAACACCCTCTCTTTTTAAAACTTCATGGTTATTTGCATAACATGGAGTTCCACCACCTAATGCTAAAACAAAATTTTCTTTCTCTTCTAGAAAAGTATTTAAAAGTAAATGTTCTAACTTTCTAAAGTATACTTCTCCTTTTTCTTCAAAAATGTTTTTGATTGATTTATTTTCGTGATTCTCAATAATCGTATCTAAATCATAAAAGGGAATTCCTACATTTTTAGACAGCATTTTCCCTATTGTAGATTTACCTGAACCCATATATCCAACTAAGATAATTTTCATACTTACATTAATTTCCTTAAAACAAGGCAGTTAAAGATTAATTTAAAAAAAAATACAAATTTATAAGAAAATCCCATTGAAAAATAAATTATACTACTTATATTTGCACCCGCATTCAAGGAAATAAAATGACTTGGTAGCTCAGTTGGTAGAGCACATCACTTTTAATGATGGGGTCCTGGGTTCGAGCCCCAGCCAGGTCACAAATAAGAAAGTTAAGCAATGTGCTTAGCTTTTTTTGTTTATGGCCATGTGGAGAAACGGTAGACTCGCCATCTTGAGGGGGTGGTGCTCGCAAGGGCGTGAGGGTTCAAATCCCTCCATGGTCACTACTTTATGATTTTTTTTAACAATGCTTTTAAAAATGGCAATTTTGGACAAGCCATAATAATCTTAAAGTCTTCAAAAAGAGTTGTGTTTTCATCTAAAAACCTCAAAATCAAACTAGGATTTACTTTAGTAAACATACTGGAAAAAACTTCCTTTCCTAAATGATTATTATGATATAAAACATCTATAAATAAAGAATCGTAAAAATTATATTTGTTATATCTATGGAATTTTCTAAAATCAACATTTTCTTGTTTCATAAAAGATACAACTTCAGACGCTTTACGTACTGAATTTTTAAAAGTATAGCCTGTACTTGCTTTTGTCCAGCCACCAGCAGTTCCAATAAACAAAACCCTCTTTTTATTATTGTTCCAAAACGGAAAAACCGTCATGGGAATATTTCCCTTGTCTTTCTTTAAAATAGTATATTCATTTAA
>JBEDTP010000204.1:0-15943 GCA_040119075.1 Flavobacterium sp. | reverse complement strand
CGACCGTTTAGTTCTGCAGGTTCAAGAGGGTTTTTGATTGATTCGATGAATACTTTTGGAGCCGATTCATTAACTGGAAGGTTGAGTAGTATTTTTCAATGTAGTGCCGAAAGTACTTTTTATGTCATTGCGGTTTATTTTGGTTCTGTGAATATAAAAAATACACGTTATGCATTAACTACGATGCTTTTAGTAGATTTAATTTGTGTAATTACAGCAATTTTTGTGGCGACTTGGTTTTTTTAAAATGAGAATAGTAATAATAATTTTATTATCTGTTTTGTTTTTTTCTTGTGAACAAAGAGATGGAAAATCAAATTTAGGCATTGATACAACTAAAGACAGTTTGAGAATTACTAATGAGATTGAAATAAAAAAATCAGAACGTTTTTCAGACACACTTTATTTCAATATTGAAAATGATTCTATACAAAATGACTTTATAATTATTAATTTAATTAAAGACTCAGTTGTTAATGAAATTTGTCACAATTCAACATTTGAATTTATTTTTTATAAAAACAACACTTTTTCTTACAAGACCAAAGAAAATATAAGTTGTTATACAGAGGGGTCTAATTGGTATTTTTTATTTGGCTTAAACGAAAAACAAAATTTAAAAAATTATCTAGAAATTATTAATGGTTATGAAGCTTGTGGATATATACAACATCATTTTTTATATGATGTAGAGAACGAAATACAACTAATTTTTAGATACGAAACAATGTCCGATTCAGGTTGGGGAGAGTATATTGAATTTGAAAATATAAAAACTAATTCTTTTTCCGTTAAAAAAGTAAGCTTTATGCCTGTAGATTATAATTATGAAGATGAATTAGGGATTTACGAAATATCCGATTCTGTTAAGTTTGAAAAGAAAAATAAAAAATGGAAAAAAATAGTATTATCAAGGAAAGGGCAAATAATTAAAACAGATACAATTTCTTTTTCAGAATTTCATAAAATTGAATAATCTAGATTAATATGATTTTTTTCGTGGATTTTTTACTAGAATTTCACAAATACTTCAATTATCCTTAACTTTACATTTCAAAAAATAACACACATGGATTTTATATACCAAGACCCGTATCCTATTTTAAAAGACGATACACAATACAAAAAAATTTCTTCAGAATACGTAAAGGTTGAACAACTAGGCGAAAGAGAAATTTTAACGATTGACCCAAAAGGATTAGAGTTATTATCTGAAGTAGCCATGAACGATGTTTCGTTTATGCTTAGAACAAAACATTTGCAAAGTTTAGCCAATATTTTAAATGATCCAGAAGCGACAGATAACGATCGTTTTGTGGCGTATAATTTATTGCAAAATGCTTCGGTAGCTATTGAGGGCGAATTGCCTTCTTGTCAAGACACAGGAACAGCTATTGTAATGGCTAAAAAAGGAGAAAATGTATATACAGGTGTTGATGATGCGGAGTGGTTGTCTAAGGGAGTTTTTAATACTTTTATAAAGAAAAATCTACGTTATTCTCAAATTGTACCAATCAGTATGTTTGAAGAAAAAAACTCAGGTTCAAATTTGCCCGCTCAAATAGATATTTATGCTAAAAAAGGAAATACTTATGAGTTTTTATTTTTAACAAAAGGAGGAGGTTCTGCCAACAAAACATTCTTATACCAAAAAACAAAATCATTGTTAAATGAGAAAGGAATGGAAGAGTTTGTTCGTGAAAAAATCAAAGATTTAGGAACATCTGCTTGTCCTCCATATCATTTAGCGTTGGTAATTGGAGGCACATCTGCCGAAGCAAACTTAGCAACTGTTAAAAAAGCTTCTGCAGGTTATTTTGATAATTTACCAACTTCTGGAAACATGGCTGGTCAGGCTTTTCGTGATTTAGAATGGGAAAAAAGAGTGCAACAAATTTGCCAAGAAAGTGCTATTGGTGCGCAGTTTGGAGGGAAATACTTCACACATGATGTTCGTGTAATTCGTTTGCCGCGCCATGCTGCTTCTTGTCCAGTTGGATTAGGAGTTTCTTGTTCTGCCGATAGAAATATTAAAGGGAAAATTACCAAAGAAGGAATTTTTGTGGAACAATTAGAAACCAATCCTGGTCAGTTTTTACCAGAAGTTGCACCTCATTTAGAACCAGCTGTTGAAATTGATTTAAACAGACCAATGAAAGAAGTGTTGGCTGAATTGACAAAATACCCAATCAAAACACGTTTAAAATTAAGCGGAACGGTTATCGTTGCTCGTGATATTGCACATGCTAAAATCAAAGAATTATTAGATGCTGGTAAACCAATGCCAGATTATTTTAAAAATCATCCGGTTTATTATGCTGGACCTGCAAAAACACCAGAAGGAATGCCTTCAGGAAGTTTTGGACCAACTACTGCTGGAAGAATGGATCCATATGTTGATGAATTTCAAGCGGCTGGCGGAAGTATGATTATGTTGGCAAAAGGAAACCGTTCGCAACAAGTTACCGATGCTTGTGCAAAACATGGTGGTTTCTATTTAGGTTCTATTGGTGGGCCTGCGGCTATTTTAGCAAAAGACAATATCTTAAAAGTTGAGGTGGTAGATTTTGAAGAATTAGGAATGGAAGCTGTTCGTAAAATTACAGTTAAAGATTTCCCAGCATTCATTATTACCGATGACAAAGGGAATGATTTCTTTGCGAATTTGTAAATAGTTTCTTTGCAAAAAAAGAATAGAATATATAGAAAGACTTATTATTAAATGACTGAAAAACAAAAAAAATTTCTTTTAAAAAGGTTAAGAGATATTTATTGTTGCAATTGCCCATTGATATTGGTTTGTGCTGATATGATATTTAACTAATACATAAAATTTCGTTCCAGTTGAATTGAAAAACCCAAAATATCCGTAAGAAGGAACAAAATGAATACCACCATTTGAATTAGTGGTCATGCGTTTTGGAATTTCAATTTCTCTTAAATTTAAAAGTTGAGTGTTAAAAATTCTAATTTTATCACTAGGTATAAAAGGATAGCTATCCGGGTTATATATAAAAAGAGCACAAATTCTATTTGAATTGGTGCTAATGTCCATAATATCAATAACCTTATTATCATCTCCTATTAATTCTTCAAAACTATATAAATAATTTAAGTCATTATTTTGAATTACTGAACTACTAAAAACATTTTTACTGTTAGCAAATATTTTATTACCGTTTTCTGAAAACCAAAATTTTCTACCAAAATTATAATCTCCATGATAAGGTGAGTCATAAAGATATTGTGCGGTACCATTTGTTATATCATATTTATAGAGATCAGATGGTATTAATTCATTTGTCGTATAGACATAATTTCCCGAAGGATGTAGTTTAGCTTTCGCGTTAGTATTATTAGGTACTATGACATTTTGATTAGTTTGACTAAGTGTTTCTTGTCCATTTGATAAATTCACACATCTCATTTTTTGATTTGGAATATTAGAGATGATGTATGCCCAATTATTAGGCGCAAAAACTATATCATAAATATCAGTTGAAACAGGATAATTGTTTTCAATGGTCATTGAGGTTAAATTTACATAGCTAAAACTACCGTTATGTCCAACAACCGCATGGTTCCCTCCTTGACCTATAGATACACATTTAGGTATATTATTTAATGATAATGATTCTTCTGTGTTACTATTTATATTGAATTTTCTAATTTGATTTGGATTTTCCGAAACAACAATCAACACGTCATTTATTCTATCATATTCTGCATCTACAACACTACCTCCAATAAACCATTTGTCTTCTGTGTAATTATTTATTTGAACAATTTGAGTATATGATTGCCCCATACTATTGTTTACTTTTGTTTGCAAATCATAGATTTGTGTAATCATATTTGACCTGTCTAAAGTTAATGTAACTTCGATTGAAGATCCTGGTTGTAAATTTCCTGAATTTGGACTTGCAGAAACAAAAGTACTAGGATTTGTTTCAGCCCAATTCCAATCAAATGAACTATTCCCTAGGTTTTTTATTAAAAATGATGTTGAGTTCTCTAGGTAATCAAATGTTATATTGCTTCTTGAGACCGACATTACCGAGGTTGTTTCATTATCAGGATTATTGTTTTCCGAATTACTTATATCTTCATCTTTACTACAGCCTAAAAGAAAGACAATAATAAATAATAAACAAAAATGAATTAATAGGTTTTTCTCATTTTTTCTCATATTAACTAATTCTTTTCCAAGTTAAACAAATTTTTTTTAAATTTTTTCTTCAAATATACAAAAAGGACTGTAGATTCATTTCTATAAACTAAAACTAATTTATTAGTGAGTTGGGTTTAAAAATTGTGAGAACGATTATTGTTCAAATAAAATTTCATATAATTAGAAAAGGCTGCCTAGATAACTAGAGCAGCCTTTTCATTTACTTAACTAAGGTAAATTTACTCTTTAATGAATTTCTTAGCTATTTTCTCTTTATACGTATTCGTTTCTATAATGAATACTCCTGTGTTTAAAGAACTAACATTAATTTGCCCATTACTAATTTTTCCTTGTAAAACCAGTTGCCCCATAATGTTATAGATTTTATAATCTTCTAAATCTTTACCAATTTGAACATTTAAAATATCTCCTTTAACTGGGTTTGGATAAATTGAGAATGGAATTTCTGTTTGCGTTTCTGTTGTAGTAGATACATTCGAAATTAAAGAAGAAGTTCCTACACAAAAATTAGTTGATTGACTTGTTCCAAATGTTCCACCACTTGCAAAAGTAGTTCCGTTTGAAGTTACTGTATAACTTCCGCTTCCATAAGAACAGCACATTCCGTCCCCATAAGAGTCTTTCATTTTAAAAGTATAACAACCTGCGTCTAAACATTTTGTTACAGTTAAAGAAGAACCGTCTGCTTGACTTCCGTATGTTCCGCCTGAAAAAACAACTTGATTACTTGCATTTAGAATTTCCCAGCTTGTTTCTTCTGGATAGTTGTCAAATGTCATGTTAATGTTCACATTTGTACAAACAGGAGCTGAAGCAGTTGTTAAAGAAACGTCATCTACAGCAATATCTCCTTGCCACGTTGTAGCTGTTGAACCCACAAAACGCAATTGAACCGTATTTCCAATATAACTAGCTAAATTTACATTTGCTGTTAACCAACTGTTTCCTTGATTACCCGATTTACTCCAAATTTCAGTCCAAGAAGTTCCATTATTTGTACTCGCTTCTAATTTTAAAGCTCCCATTGTTGAAGCACCATACATATGGTATTTGAAATTAAAAGTTGCAGAAGGTACACTTGTTAAATTGAAACAAGGTGATTTTAAAATTGTCTTTTTGTTAGAATAATTTGGACTTGAAGCTTCCACATAAATATAATATGTTCCTTGTGAAGCAGAAGAAGGCCCTGTATTACTTGAAGGTGTTCCATTTGCATCTACAATCCAATCAAAATCATCTGCTGAATCTTGTGTCCAAGCCCCTAAAGTATTTTCAAATCCTTCAGAATAAGGGAACGAAGATATTGCTCCTGTACATCCAGATGAAGAACCAGTTGTAGTTACACTTACTGTATTACTTGCTCCAGAAACATTTCCAGCGGCATCTTTTGCTCTCACAGAAAATGAATACGTTGTACTCGCTGTTAAACCAGTAATATTTGCTGAAGTGCCTGTTACTGTTCCAAGGTTTGTAGCGCCTTGATATACGTCGTAACCTACAACACCTACATTGTCAGATGAAGCAGTCCAGTTTAAAGTAGTTGTTGTGTTTGTTGTGCCACTTGCTGCTAAATTTGTTGGAGCAGTTGGTGCTTGTGTGTCTGAAGAACCTTGATGAGCACTACCTATACCTACTGCATAAAAAGCATTTGTTGTAGCAATAACTTCAGCAGAGTTTGCTCCATATAAATCTGTTGCTGATTGAATTCCATATGTTCTTGCATTTGCATAAGTAGAGTTTGCAGATAAATAAACACTTTCTAAACGATAAGCAATGTTTGCTGCTTTATCCATTCCTATTCCTGTCACATTATAAGAGCTTCCAATGTCATTAGTTCCTGATTTTCCTTGAACTAAAATATAAAACCAATGATTTAAAACTCCTGAATTTGTGTGTACACCACAATAATCATTGCTTTGTGTAGGTGTTCCGCAGTTTGGGTTTTTCCAATATGTTCCACCGTAAGTGTCTGGTTGTCCTTCGCTTTTTGGATTGCTCATAGAACGTAAAGCCAAATGTCCAGAACGTCTTTCAATATCTTCACCAATTAACCAAGTGCTTTTGTTTGGTGCTGCATAATATTCAACAGCTGCTCCCCAAATATCAGAAAATGCTTCATTAAGTGCTCCAGATTCTCTTTGGTACGCTAAGTTGGCTGTATATGAACAGACTGCATGCCCAATTTCGTGAGCAGCAACGTCTAATGATGTAAGGATATCAAAGTATGTTCCACTTCCATCACCATAAGTCATTCTTGAACCGTCCCAAAAAGCATTATCGTAATTAGAGCTATAATGTACATAACTGTTAATTGCTGCTCCAGAATTATTAAAACTATTACGGTTGTGTTTTGTCATCCAATAATCGTAAGTCATTTCAGCGCCCCAATGTGCGTCTAAGGCACCGTTATCTTTGTTTGCGGTATGTTCTGCAGTGGTCCAGTTGTTATCATTATCTGTAAAGTTAACTGCTGAATTATAATTCGTACTTGTATTTAAGTCGTAGGTATTTATTCCACTACCACGAGTAGCGTCTTTTAAAACGTAACTTGAACCTGATAATGTAGTCTGAATCGTTTTTGAGCCACTGTAACGTGTTGCTGCGGTTCCAGAAACCAAGGCATCAAAACTTGTTGCAATTTTTTTCGTTTCTTCTTGTGTTAAAAAAGTGTCGCATTTAGAATCTTTATTAAATATTGAAGAAGAATAGCCAAAATGTGTTGCGTGTTTTATCGTTGCATTATAGAATAAAATATCTCCAGTTTGTGCGTCTACATAAACATCTCCTCTGCTTAAAGGTTGGGTGGCATATATGTCAAATTTATAAGCTAATTTTAGATTAGATGCATCGGATAACTTTTGTGAATTGTCATTAAATATTGGCAATAAAACAAGTTCGCCTTGAGGTTTTTTATAGTTATCTAATTTTGCCGCCTCAGAAGCATTATCCCAAAGATATTGTTTTGCATTAAGGTGTTGTATTGCCTTTTGCAGCGCATCTTGAGCGGTGATTTCTGGGACTAGGGAAACAGTATTGGTTTTATACATTTCGCCATTCATAGCTGTTATTTTACCATTTTTTGAATGCACTGTATATGTGGCGAACTCAATCTTTACACCACTTTGATACATTTGGTATTTATCATGTGTAAAACCTAATTTGTCTGTTTCTGTATACAGCTTTACAAGTTGAGTTCCGTCTTGAATATTTAATTGCTCTTTAAATACTTTTTCAGCCTCTATTGATTTATAAGTTGAAATTTCATTAAAAGATAGAAAACTAGTTTGTCCGTAGGCATCTGTTTTTTTAAGTTTAATGTTTTTGTCTGTTTCCTGAGCAATGGCTGCGCAAGAAAATAAAGAAACTGCAGTAAACAAGGCAATTTTCTTGTGTAAGTTTTTTTTCATAATTAGTAGTTTGTGTTAAAATTGGTTTGAATTTCAAATATATCGACACTAATTGATAAAAAATTACATAATAATCAGAAAAAATGTTAAATAATAAAAAATAACAAAAATTAATCAATAAAAAACCCTGCAATTTTGCAGGGTTTTAAATATTATTTCCTTTAAGATTAGAAATTCATTTCGGGAATGTCACCTTCAATAATTAAAGACCCTTCTGTAGCTTTCTGAATATCTTCAACAGTAACACCAGGCGCTCGTTCTAAAAGTTTAAAACCTTTTGGAGTTATTTCTAAAACTGCTAATTCAGTAACCACTTTTTTTACACAACCTACACCAGTTAGTGGCAAGCTACATTTTTTTAATAGTTTAGATTCGCCAGCTTTGTTAACGTGCATCATAGCTACAATAATATTTTCCGCAGAGGCAACTAAGTCCATTGCTCCACCCATTCCTTTTACCATTTTACCAGGAATTTTCCAATTGGCAATATCACCATTTTCTGAGACTTCCATTGCCCCAAGTATGGTTAAATCAACTTTTTGACTTCTGATCATCCCAAAACTAAAAGCAGAGTCGAAAAAACTTGCGCCAGGTAATGTTGTTATGGTTTGCTTTCCAGCATTAATAATATCTGCATCTTCTTCACCTTCAAATGGAAAAGGTCCCATTCCTAGAACACCATTTTCACTTTGAAATTCTACTGAAATGTCTGTTCGAACATAGTTTGCAACTAAAGTAGGAATACCAATTCCAAGATTTACATAATAACCATCTTTTACTTCTTTTGCTATTCGTTGCGCTATTTGATTTTTATCTAAAGCCATTTTTAATCTTTTTTTCTTGTAGTGCGTTGCTCAATTCTTTTTTCGAACTTTTCTCCTTGAAAAATTCTATTTACCATGATTCCGGGAATATGAATTTCATTTGGATCTAAAGTCCCAGCAGGAACTAACTCTTCAACTTCTGCAATAGTAATTTTTGCGGCACCCGCCATACAGGCATTGAAATTCCTCGCTGTTCCTTTGAAAATTAAGTTTCCGGCTTCATCACCTTTCCAAGCCTTAACAATTGAAAAATCTGCTTTATAAGCTAATTCTAGAACATGATTTTTACCGTTAAAACTTCGAATTTCTTTTCCTTCTGCAACTTCAGTACCGTAACCTGCGGGAGTAAAAAATGCCGGGATTCCTGCTTGAGCAGCACGACATTTTTCTGCTAATGTTCCTTGGGGTGTTAATTCAACGTCAAGTTCACCAGAAAGCATTTGACGTTCAAATTCTGCATTTTCTCCAACGTATGAAGAAATCATTTTCTTAATTTGTTTTTTTTGTAATAATAAACCCAAACCAAAATCATCTACACCAGCATTATTTGAAATACAAGTTAGTTCATTTACATTTAGCTTTACTAATTGTGCGATGCTGTTTTCAGGGATTCCACAAAGCCCAAATCCACCTAACATGATAGTCATTTTATCTTGAATGCCTTCTAGAGCTTCTTCAACATTATTAACTTTTCTGCTTATCATTTTTTTATTTTTAATATATTATAATCCAAATTCATCAAGGTTTGGTTCGTCAATTGCTGTTGAATCGACTTCTGGTTTTTTCCAACAATCTACTTTTATAGACAGTTTAGCGGGTCTGTCAAATGCATCTCTAGAGACATTTAAATCAGGATCTTTATAACATTTTTTCATGAATAACCCCCAAATAGGTAGGGCCATAGTTGCGCCTTGTCCATAAAATGTTGATCTAAAATGAGCCGATCGATCGTCATTTCCAACCCAAACACCCGCAGCTAAATTTGGAACCATCCCTACGAACCATCCATCACTATTGTTCTGTGTTGTACCGGTTTTACCAGCAATAGGATTGGAGAAACTATAATCATAATTTCTAAATCCTGCACCACCCCAACGTAATCTAGCTCCAGAACCACCTTCAGTAACACCTTCTAATAATTTAAGTACAGCATAAGCAACGTCTGTATTTACAACATCTTTACTTACAGGTACAATTTGATCAATAACCACATCATTTTTATCGGCAATTTTTGTAACAAATGTTGGTTTTACATAAACTCCTTGGTTTGCAAATGTACTATAAGCTGCCACCATTTGTTCCACATTAATTTCTACTGCACCTAATGCGATAGCTGGCCTTTCTGGAATTTCAGAAGTTACACCTAATTCATGAACCATATCAACAACTGTTTTTGGCCCTATTCTATCCATTAGTTTAGCTGAGATGGTGTTTACTGAATTTGCTAAAGCGCTTTTTAATGTAATTAGCCCTCTAAATTTACCATCTGAATTTCCTGGAGACCAAGCTTCATCTATACCCCATTTTCCTTTAGGCATTGTGAATGGTGTATCAATAATTGAATCACACGGAGACATGCCTAATTGTTCTATTGCAGTTGCATAAACAAAAGGTTTGAATGTTGATCCAACTTGTCTCGCTCCTTGACCAACATGATCATATTGAAAGTGCTTGTAGTTAATGCCACCAACCCAAACTTTAATATGTCCGGTTTGTGGCTCCATTGCCATCATTCCAGTTTGTAAAATATGTTTGTAATACAAAATAGAATCTTTTGGGGTCATAATAGTATCTTTTTCACCGCTCCAAGTGAATATTTTCATTTTGGTTTTTACACCAAATGACTTGATAATTTCATCTTCAGTTTTTCCGTCATCTTTAAGTAACCTCCATCTTTCAGAAGACTTCATCGCACTTTTTAAAATACCATTTGTTTGGTCTTCTGTAATGTTAACGAAAGGGGCATTCTTTTTTCCTTTAGCATTTTTGAAAAACTCGGCTTGAAGATTTGGTAAGTGTTCTGCTACTGCTTCTTCTGCATATTTTTGCATTCGAGAATCAATAGTGGTGTATATTTTTAAACCATCTCTATAAATATCATATTCAGTTCCATCTTCCTTAGGGTGATCTTTTACCCATTTTTTCATATAGTCTCGTAAATACTCTCTAAAATAGGTTGCACTACCTTCGCTATGACTTTCAGGTTTGAAGTCTAAAACAATAGGTTCTTTTTCTAATTTTTCTTTTTCTTCTTTTGAAAGCAAATTATTTTTGACCATTTGACCTAAAACAGTATTTCTTCTATTGGTTACTTTCTCAATTCTCTTTTCCCTATTCGGATTATAAAGAGATGGGTTTTTTAGCATTCCAACAAAAACAGCTGCTTCGTTTATTGTTAGGTTTTTGGGCTCTTTATTGAAATAAATTTTAGAAGCTGAACGAATTCCTACAGCTCCATTTACGAAATCTACTTCATTTAGATACATTGCAAGAATTTCTTTTTTTGCATATTGGCGCTCTAAACGAACAGCAATAACCCATTCTTTAATTTTTTGAAGAACCCTTAAAACAATATTTTTAGACCCATCAGCTCCATGAAATAGGTTTTTAGCTAATTGTTGTGTAATTGTACTTGCACCGCCACTACTACCTAGTGATAAAGCTGCTCTAAAAGTACCCTTGGCATCAATGCCAGAATGTTCATAAAAACGTTCGTCTTCAGTGGCAACTAAAGCATCTACTAAGTGTTTGGGTAAGTCAGCGTATTTTACAGGGACTCTATTTTCAGCATAAAACTTTCCAATTACTTCCCCGTCTGAAGAAATAATTTCGGTAGCAACATTAGAATCAGGGTTTTCTAATTTTTCGAAACTCGGCATTTCTCCAAAAAATCCCCATGACGCAAATAAGAATAATAAAATAACTCCTATTACTCCACATAAAAATAGTTTCCAAAAGTTCTTAATGTATTTTGAAAAATCTTGTTTATTTGTTTGATTCTTTGCCATAAATTATTTTGTTTTTTCTATTCTAAACCCTAAGTCTGTGATGCCTTTTAAGTCTTGAACACCAGTTACTTCACCTGTTTCTCTAACTGCTTGTAAAATAGATATATTATATTTGCCAGGTTTCTTAAAAACAAAATTTTCTTGATACCATAGTTTACTTTCTTTAACGTCAGAAAAGCCCTCGCCCATTAATGTTCCATCTGAATTAGCCATTAAATATTCTAAAGTGTCTGTTTTAACTAAGTTGTCGGGTTGTTTTAAAGTTACGATTAAATATAAATTACTGTAAGGATAATCATTATTGCTTCGTATGTTTAAGAATAAATTGTAAGGCTTAATGGTGTCATTTTGTTCAAATGAAAAACTAATGGTGTCTGTTTTTTTCCACGAACCATTAATGTTTTTGTACTCGTCAAAAACCCTGTCTTTATCACAAGACATGAAACTTAGGGCAACTAATACTATATAAATAAATTTATTTTTTCTTAGTAACATTTTTATTAATCGTTGGTTTAGTTCTTTTCTTGTTTTTGTTAGGTTTCTTTTTTGGTTTATCAAAACGAGTTAAACTATCTTGTCCAACAACGTTTTGAAAGTTTTCTGCGTTAATTTTTGGTTGTTCAATTACAAAATCTTCAAGAGCCAAAACTTTTTTCTTTTGCTTATTCGATTCGATAATTTCTTTTACTTTTTTTACAGGTAAAATATGCCATTGAGAAGATTGGTTCTCATAAGAAAACCACATCAATTCTTTAAAAATATCTATTTTTTGACAAGCAGCAGTACCTTTTTCAGTATAAAGTTTAGTATCCATGTCTGGAATACTTTTTAAAGCATCTAAATAAGTATCCAACTCATAATTTAAACAACATTTAAGCTTTCCGCATTGTCCTGCAAGTTTTTGAGGATTTAAAGAAAGTTGCTGATAACGAGCTGCAGCAGTGTTTACGCTTCTAAAGTCAGTTAACCAAGTAGAACAACACAATTCTCTTCCACAAGACCCAATTCCTCCAAGACGAGCAGCCTCTTGACGGAAACCAACTTGTTTCATTTCAATTCTTATTCTGAATTCTTGTGCAAATTCTTTAATAAGTTGTCTAAAGTCTACTCTGTCGTTAGCCGTATAATAGAAAGTTGCTTTTGAAGCATCTCCTTGAAATTCGATATCAGAAATCTTCATTTCTAATTTTAAAGCAATTGCTAATTCTCGTGCTTTTACTTTTACTTTTTCTTCTTTTGCACGCGCTTCACTCCAAATGTCTATGTCTTTTTGAGTTGCTTTTCGGTAAATTTTTGGCACTTCACCTTTTGGGTCTACGTGCTTTTTTTTCATTTGAATTTTAACTAATTCTCCTGAAAGACTTATAATTCCTACATCGTGCCCTGGTGAAGATTCTGTAGCCACAATATCACCAATGGATAAAGGTAATTTTTCTGTGTTTCTATAAAACTCTTTTCGCCCGTTTTTAAAGCGCACTTCTACACAATCAAAAGGCTCTTGTCCTTGTGGTAAACTCATGTTGGAAAGCCAATCGAAAACAGTTAATTTATTGCAGCTATCGGTGCCGCAAGTCCCATTATTTTTACATCCTTTTGGAGCGCCACCATCGGTCCCCGTAGAACAGTTTGTACATGCCATAATTTTGAATATATAGTGATTGTTCTGATTTTGCAGAACTACTTTTCTTTAAAACGTATTTGTTCGTAAAGATAGTATATTTTTCGACTTTTATTAAATGATATAAAACAGAAAGTCTGTTTCATTTACAGAAACAGACTTTAAAATAATTTATTTTTTTCTAATCAGCTTAAAATCTTATATAATTTATCAGACAATCTAATTCTAAAAGGAATCTCGAAAGTAATTTGATCTCCTTTTTTTGCTGTTTCCAATGAGTTTCCGTTTACAACAATTTTAGTAATTGTTAATTCTTGTTCGCCAGTTGTTGGGCCAGATATAAGAACCTTATCTCCAACGGAAAGTTCTTTGTTTTCAATTAAAAACTGTGCCACTTTTGATTTTGTAAAGTAATGCTCCGCTTTTCCAATCAATACTTTTTTAATGGTAATTTTTTGACGAATATTTTTACTTATTGCTTTTGCTAAAGGTTTATTTGGAAGCACACCAGAGTTTTTGAATTTCAAAGCATCTGACTTTCCTTTTCTAAAAACTTTATTTCCAACTTGCTTTCCTCTTCTTAGCTTTACTTGTTCGTCTAAAGGTAAATGTGTGATTTCTAAACATTCAGTTGAACAACAATTTTCCATAGCGGCTTGACATTCGTCACATTGAATAAATAACAAATGGCAGCCGTCGTTAAAACAATTTGTATGATTGTCGCAAGGTTTTCCACATTGATGGCATTGCGAAACAATATCGTCAGTAATCCTTTCGCCTAAACGATGGTCAAATACAAAATTTTTACCAATGAATTTACTTTTTATTCCTTCTTCTTTTATTTGTCGTGTATACTCAATAATTCCACCTTCCAATTGGTAGACATTTTTAAAACCTTGGTGCTTGAAATAAGCACTGGCTTTTTCACAACGAATTCCACCCGTACAATACATTAAAAGGTTTTTATCTTCTTTAAAGTTTTGTAGTTGTTCGTTAATAATTGGTAAACTTTCTCTAAAGGTTTCTACATCTGGAGTTATAGCGCCTTCAAAATGACCCACTTCACTTTCGTAATGATTTCTAAAGTCGACTACAATTGTGTTTGGGTCTTCTAGTAAATTATTAAATTCTTGTGCTTTTAAGTGAATTCCTTTATTAGTAACGTCAAAAGAATCATCGTTTAATCCGTCGGCAACAATTTTATGTCTAACTTTTATAGTAAGCTTTAAAAAAGAATGATCGTCTTGATCGACTGCAACATTTAATCGAATACCTTTCATGAAATCATACACTTCTAAAGTTTCTTTGAAAGCTTCAAAATTATCTGCAGGAACACTCATTTGAGCATTAATTCCTTCATTGGCAACATAAATACGTCCTAGAGCATCAAGTGCATTCCAAGCTATAAATAAATCGTCACGAAATTTTTTAGGATCTTCAATTTTGGCATACGCATAGAAAGATAGTGTAAGACGTTGCCTACCTGCTTCATCAATAAGTTGAGCTCTTTCTTCTGCGCTTAAGGTGTTGTACAGTTGCATGCTATAAACGGTTTAAGTGAGAAAAATATTTTTGCAAAGGTATGAATTTATATAAATTACACAAAATATCGAGCTGAAAGGAAACATATTAACAATATTTGTTTCCATAAAAAAAAGAAGTATTTTTACGAAAAATATACAGAAAATGAGTTCAGAAAAAGACGCTAAGTTAAAAGCCTTACAACTTACATTAGATAAGCTTGATAAAACCTATGGAAAAGGAACGGTAATGAAAATGGGAGATTCTGCTGTAGAAGAAGTGGAAACAATTTCATCGGGTTCATTAGGCTTAGACATCGCTTTAGGTGTTAATGGATATCCAAAAGGAAGAATTATTGAAATATATGGACCTGAATCTTCAGGTAAAACTACTTTAACGTTACACGCTATTGCAGAAACACAAAAAGCAGGTGGAATTGCTGCTTTTATTGATGCTGAACATGCTTTTGATCGTTTTTATGCTGAAAAATTAGGGATTGATATTGACAACTTAATTATATCGCAACCAGATAATGGTGAACAGGCCTTAGAGATTGCAGAAAGTTTAATTCGTTCGGGAGCGGTTGATATTGTTGTAATTGACTCGGTTGCTGCGTTAACACCTAAGAGTGAAATTGAAGGCGACATGGGAGATTCTAAAATGGGATTACATGCGCGTTTAATGTCTCAAGCACTTAGAAAGTTGACTGGAACAATTCACAAAACGAAATGTACGGTTTTCTTCATTAACCAATTACGTGATAAGATTGGAGTAATGTTTGGAAGTCCAGAAACAACAACTGGAGGAAACGCATTAAAATTTTATGCATCAGTTAGGGTTGATATTAGAAGATCTACTCAAATTAAAGATGGAGATAATGTTATTGGAAATAGAACCAAAATAAAAATTGTAAAAAACAAAGTTGCACCACCATTTAGAACTGCAGAATTTGACATTATGTATGGCGAGGGAGTTTCGAAAGTGGGAGAGGTGCTGGATTTAGCAGTTGAATTCGAAATTGTAAAGAAAAGCGGTTCTTGGTTTAGCTATGGTGAAACAAAACTAGGACAAGGACGTGATGCTGTTAAAGCTCTAATTAAAGACAATCCAGAATTAATGGATGAATTAGAGTTGAAAATTAAAGAATTATTAAAAGAGAAAAGTAATTAAATAAGAAAATCACGCCTAAAAGCGTGATTTTTTAGTTTTGAACGCAACCTTTTAAAAAGTAATGCATCTATAATGTATAATATAAATTTAAGCATGAAAAAAGTTTCGATTTTATTAATGTTTTTCACGTTACTATTAGTTTCGTGTAATTTGGATGATGAACCTAATTCAGTTGATGTAATTTTACCTGTAGAATAAGTAGT
>JBEDTP010000203.1:0-16224 GCA_040119075.1 Flavobacterium sp. | reverse complement strand
AATCCCTAAATAGTCTAATGTAATAATTATTAATCCTGTATTAAATTTTACAAAGAAAGTAAGCGATAATAATAAAATTTGAAAAAGAAAAAAAATTGATTTAGGGGTTTCGATACTCATTCTTATCCAAAAGACCAAAAAGGCTAGTAAAATGAAAGCATTAGACGAACCTAACCACAAAGGAATGGTTAACAACATCAAACAAACTGTAATAAAAGGTAAAATAATTGATTTACTCTTTTTAAAAGAAAAATAGATAATTGCAAAATAATTTATAAAAAAGAATAAATCATAAATTAAAAAAGAAAACTTATTTTGTCCCCAACCAACTCTCGTTGATAAATAAGATAGTGGACCATACGTGAAAATAATATCTTTACCCCATTCTAATTTATTTATGATTGCATAATTTAATGCAATCATCCAAGATGGATCTAATGATTTCCATAATTCACTTGGGGAATCTTGAATAGGATACAAAGTTGCTTCGAAATAGTTTGGAAACAGAAAAATTGAGCAGGCTAAAGAAAAAATTATAATTAAAATACTCTTCTTATCTATTGTAGTTTTCAAATATTTCATACTATTTTAAAATAGATTCTAATTGATTTTCATTCTCTTTTATCCAAAGATAAATGTCTGTAAAAATTGTTTCTACAGATTTTTTTGGCTTCCAGCCAATCTCTTTTTCAATTTTTGAATTATCTGTAATATACATTCTCAAATCTGCTGGTCTGGTTTCTGTTTCAGAACCAATTTCAATTTTGTTTCCAGTAATTTTTTCACAAATCTTAGTCATTTCTAATAAGGAAGCACTGTTTTCTAGTCCTCCGCCAACATTATAAACTTTACCTTTAAATTTTTCAATATTATGAATTTGGTAATCAATTAATTCAACCAAATCATCAACATGTAATAAGTCTCTAACTTGTTTGCCTTTACCTCCATATCCAATATATTTTAAAGATTGATTCCAATAATGTTTAGCCATCCATAATGTTACAACTCCCTGATCTGTTTTCCCCATTTGTCTAGGGCCAGCAATTACTCCAAAACGAGTTACAGCTGATTTTAGCCCATAAAATTCAGCATATTCATTAATAAACAACTCTGAACTTAATTTTGTTGTTCCGTAAAAAGAACGTGCTCCTTCTAATGATAATTTTTCAGAAATTCCATTTGTAGTAATTCCATTTATCTCTTGATTATTTGTAAATGAAAAGCGAGTTTTCTCTTCGGTAAAAACAGCTTTCTCAATTGTTTCTATTGGATAAACTCTACTAGTTGAAAGAAAAATTAATTTCGCTTTATTTTTTATACATGCGTTAAAACAATTAATTGAACCATAAAGATTATTGTTTATTACATAAGTTGGATCAGAATCTAAACCCGCAGTAACAGACGGCTCTGCAGAAGCTTCTATTAAAACATCAAAACTTCCTAACGAATCTAGGTCTTCATTATTACGAATATCACCATGAATAAATGTAATATTTTCTTTTTGAAAATCTTTTAGATTTAATTCAGAACCCCTTCTTTTTAAATTATCAAATGCAATAATTTCATAAGTTGGATACTTATTCTTTAATTGTAAACACAATGTTGAGCCTACAAAACCAGCCCCTCCTGTAATAATTATTTTCATTCTTAATAAATTAATCTTCCTGTAAAAACTTCTTCAACATTAATGATTGGTGGAATATTTTTTAAAATAACATTTCCTGTAGCGTAAATTGTACCTGAAATATTTTGAATAGGTTTCACTATCATATCATTAGAGCCTCTTTGATATAATTTTATTTCATCCGCTTCCAAGTTTTCTCCATTAAAACGACCATTTCCAAAATAAAAATTTAATAACATTTGATTAGTATTTCCACTAAGGTAAAAATTTGAAACATTATTAGCTTCAATTACTAATTGATTATTCTCTATATTAATGTAAAAATCACCCGTTCCTGCTCCATCTGTTAAGTCCATTGAAAGTAACCGAATAATTGGAGAGTGTAAGGCTCCTTCAGATTTAATTTTTTGTTCTGTTTTACTGTGTACTTCCAATTCCTGAATAAGAGGTAAAATAGAACCATCAGGTACAGTAACATAAACAATGGTTTGTCCATAATCACGAGCAATATTACAAGTAGAATTATCCTTAACCACTAACATATCACCCTCTAATTGAACATCTAAGTTATCAATAATATTGTCTGAAGTTTCAATTTTTACTTCATAATTTGGCCCTTCTTTTATATTCAATCCAATCCCATCATATACTTTTATTTTAGTGAAATTTTCTAATGGGAAGTTTTGAGTTATTCTATTGCCATTGCCTTTAAAACAATCTTCAGATATACCACAACTTGTTATTATAAATAATAAGCCAATAAATAATATGTAACTATAGTTCTTCATTATAATCTAATTCCTAAAGTGGCTTCAATTGCTTCTGCTCTTCCTCCGTGTGTTTTTAAACCAACTCCTGTAAATATATTTTTGTAAATATAGTATTTTGCTCCTAATCTTTGATAAATGTCAATTTCATAATCAAATGGCTTATAAATATAATAGCCTATCTGAGTTTCAATAGATAATCTGTTAATAAATAACTCATGCCCTATAAATAAACCTATTCTCTTATAGTCTACATTTGGTTTAGTATAACTTTCATGGTCAGTAGGGAAAGCAACTGATGAAAACTCGATATAATCTTTTAAATACCTAGAAAAGAAAACATCTGTACCCAATTGTAATGCACTTTTTCTACCTATACGTTTATCGGAATATAATCCAATATGATAAAACTGACGCTGCCCTAAACCCGGAACAGGCCCTTCTGAAATTCCTGTTCTAAAAGCAATATTGTATTTAATGCGCTCTTTGTAAAATTGTTTTGGAGGTAAGGAGTCAATTATAAACTCTTTTGTTTCACTAAAGCTGTAATTTAATCCAACATTTAAAGCGATAGTGTTAATTCCGCTATTAGGAGCTTTGAACCTTCCGTTTGAAAAGTGTGTCAGCATAAAACCAGCCTGAAAACCTATTTTATCAAAGATATTTTCTTTTTTATACTGTAATAAAAAGTAATTATTATCCAATATTTTAGTTCCAAATGCATTGTTTTTATTATTAGTTTCCTTATCATATGGATTAGATGTCATCCCAATACCTTGAGAAATTCTAAACATTAAATGACGATTTAAAAAATAAAAATTATAATGCACGCCAAACGCAACATTATATCCTAAATATTGGTTTTTGAAATCTAAATAATGAAAAGAAATTCCATAATCTGGGTAATTATATACTTGCTCCCATTCTCTCTTTCCGAAAGTCTTCCAGTTATAACTCAACATAAAACCGTCAGGGTGACCTGTTATTAAATGGCCAATATCATTAGTGTGTTTATATACGTTCCCTCTAAAAAATTGAGCATCTATAAAAGAATTATTGCCGTTTTCTTGAGCAAAAAAAGTTGCAACATGAATAAATAAAAGAAATATAAAAACTTTTTTCATTTTAAGAATATAGCGTTTGTATGCATTTTTCTAAACTTTCTTTCCAGTTTTTTATTGGAATTCCAAATGTAGTTTTAAACTTTGTTTTATCCAAAACACTGTACTTTGGTCTTTTGGCAATCGTTGGATAATCCTCTGTTGAAATTGGCTTTAAATTAGTTTGAAAATTGTTTAATTTAAAAATTTCTTTGGCAAAATCATACCAAGAACATTGTCCTTCGTTGCTGAAGTTATAAACTCCATAAAGGCTTTTGGTATTAGGTATTAGGTATTGGGTATTTATAATTAAGATTAAAGCTTCTGCTAAATCTACTGCATTTGTTGGTGTTCCAATTTGATCGTTCACCACAGACAATTCCTTTTTTTCATTGCCTAGACGAATCATTGTTTTCATGAAATTATTTCCAAATTGAGAAAATACCCAAGAAGTTCTAATGATAAAGTATTTTTTCCAAATATTTTGAATGACAATTTCTCCATCTAGTTTTGTTTCTCCGTAAACACTTGTTGGATTTGGTGAATTTTTTTCTGAATAAGGTATGACAGAAGTTCCATCAAAAATAAAATCAGTTGAAATATGAAGTAAAACCGTGTCGTGTTTTTTACAAACTTCAGCTAAATTTTTTACTCCAATTACATTAATTAAATGTGCTTTTTCTCTTTCTGTTTCTGCTTTATCAACAGCGGTATAAGCAGCTGTATTGATGCAAAATTGAGGTCTGTATTTTTTAAAAATAGACTTACAATTATCTAAATTAGTAATATCTAAATCTGAAGAAGTACAAAACACAAAATCGATTGAAGGAAAATCCTCTTCAATCGATTGAATAGCCTGTCCCAACTGCCCGTTAGCTCCGGTAACTAAAACTACCATACTTTTTTAGCATTTTCTAATGATGGTAATATTCTATCTTTTTCTGATATTATTATATCTTCAAATGAAAAATTCCAATCGATATTAATTTTTGAATCATTAAATATAATCCCGCCTTCACTTTCCTTATTATAAAAATTATCGCATTTATAGAAGAAAACTGCTGATTCACTTAACACTAAAAAACCGTGAGCAAAACCTCTCGGTACAAAAAATTGTTTTTGATTGTCTCCTGTTAACAAAATAGATTCATATTGTCCATAAGTAGGTGATTCTGGCCTTATATCTACAGCCACATCAAGCACTTCACCTCTTAAAACACGTACTAATTTTGCTTGAGAAAATTCACCACATTGATAATGTAGACCTCTTAAAACTCCTTTTTTTGAAACAGACTGATTGTCTTGTACAAAGCGAACATTCTCTCCAACTCCATTTGCAAAAGTTTTTTCATTAAAGCTTTCCATAAATGATCCTCTTTCGTCACCAATTATAGTTGGTTCTATTACAAAGCATCCTTTAAGTTTTGTTTCTATAAATTTCATTATTCTTTTAATAAACTCATTAAGTGAACTCCATAACCGCTTTTTAATAGTGGTTCAGCAAGATTTTTTAATTGTTCAGCATTAATGAAACCCATTCTATATGCTGCTTCTTCAATTGCGCCAATTTTTAAACCTTGGCGTTCTTCTATTACTTGTACAAATTGTCCAGCTTGCATTAATGATTGAAATGTTCCTGTATCGAGCCAAGCTGTTCCTCGATCTAAAATACTTACTTGTAGTTTTCCTTGTTTTAAATATTCTTTATTTATATCGGTAATTTCTAGTTCGCCTCTAGGACTTGGTTTAATATTTGCAGCAATTTCCAATACGGAATTATCATAAAAATAAATTCCTGGAACAGCATAATTTGATTTAGGGTGAGTTGGTTTTTCATCTATTGACAGAACCTTTCCTTCTTTATCAAACTCTACAACACCATATCTTTCTGGGTCGTGAACATGATAAGCATAAACAATACCTCCGTTTGGATCATTATTGGCTTGTAATAACTCCGCTAAGCCAGTTCCGTAGAAGATATTATCTCCAAGAATTAAAGCTACTTTATCTTTTCCAACAAATTCTTTTCCAATTATAAAAGCTTCTGCTAGTCCGTTAGGATTTTCCTGTACCGCATACTCAAACCTACAACCAAGTTTTCTTCCATCACCAAGTAATTGTTGAAATAAAGGTAAATCATGCGGTGTAGATATAATAAGTATCTCATTTATTCCTGCCCACATTAGTGTTGATAGTGGGTAATAAATCATTGGTTTATCGTAAATAGGCATTAACTGCTTGCTTACTGCTAATGTTAGTGGATGTAAACGTGTACCAGATCCTCCGGCTAATATAATTCCTTTCATGTTTTTAAGCTATTTGCTATGAGCTGACAGTTAATTAAACTTTTCTAAATACCAATCAATTGTTTTAATAATTCCTGTTTCGAAATTTTCATCAGCTTTCCAACCTAACTCATTTTCAATTTTTGTAGCGTCAATTGCATAACGCATATCATGACCCGGTCTATCTTTTACAAAAGTGATTAAGTCTTGATATTTTCCTTCCTTTTTGGGCTGTTTTTGATTTAAAATTTCACAAATAGTATTTACTATCTGCAAATTATTTCGTTCGTTTCTTCCACCAATATTATAGGTTTCACCTGCTTTACCTGTTTTAAATGCTAACTCAATTCCTTTACAGTGGTCTAAAACATATAACCAATCACGCACATTTTTTCCGTCTCCGTAAATTGGAATTTTTTCTCCTGAAATAGCTTTACGAATGATTGTTGGAATTAATTTTTCATTATGCTGTTTTGGTCCATAATTATTAGAACAGTTTGTAGTAACTACATTCATTCCATACGTATGGTAATAACTTCTCACAATCATGTCTGAACCCGCTTTTGAAGCAGAATAAGGGCTGTTTGGTGCATAAGAAGTTGTTTCTTTAAACAAACCAGTTTCACCTAGTGTTCCATAAACCTCATCGGTAGAGACATGATGAAAACGAGCGTTTTTAAAATTTTCTTTATAATCGTTCGGGCCATTCATCCAAAGTTTCCTTGCTGAATCTAATAAATTGAATGTTCCTAAAATATTTGTTTTAATAAATGCTTCTGGTCCAGAAATAGAATTATCCACGTGACTTTCTGCTGCAAAGTGAATAACATCATGAAATTGATACTTTGAAAATAATTCTTCAATGAAAATTCTATCACAAATATCTCCTTGAACAAAAGTATACCTATCGTGATTTTCGATTTCTTTTAAATTGTTTAAATCGCCAGCATAGGTTAATAAATCAAGATTTACCAAAAGATAATCTTGGTTTTTTTCAATGAAATAAGGAATGAAGTTTGCGCCAATAAAACCCGCCCCACCAGTTACTAAAATACATTTCATAATTATGCTGCGTTTCTTCTTTTAATTTGTCTTTTATAAAAGATTAATAGTCCTGAAAAAATAAAAAATAACGAGATTAATAGAAATGGTAAGACTAATTTCATTTTTCCATTCAATCCTTTGGTGTTTTTTATATTAATTGTTGAGCTTACGACTTTTATAGTTGCATCGTAATTAATTAAATTTATTTTGTGTCCTCCTTGCTCTTCAACTAATAAGTCTTTTGTTTTAATTATTTCATTTAATTGATTGTTCTCATTATAATACACCAATTTATCACTTTTTTGATTATTTGATGTTGTATTTGAAAAATCATTTAACAACCCATTAATTTGAGAAATTGTGCTATCATTAGCGTTCATTTTTAACTTTATATTATTAACATATTCTTTTTGAATAGATTTATAATAATTAGAATTGTTTAAAAATGCTAATATAGGTTGTGTTGTTTCCTCTTCTGTTGTTTGGTTTGTTGTAGAAAAATTAATAATATGATAAGGGTAGTTTTTACTTGTTAAATCATCGCCTAATATTTTCTCAAGATCTCCATCTTCAGCCATAAGTCGTATTAATTCAAAATTTTTCTCGTTACTCTGAATAAACTTATAAGCATCAATAATTGGTTCTATTTTAATTGAATTAAATTTAGAAACGTTCTTAATTCCAAGGTTATTTAAATAAACCGTATCATTTTCTTTCTTTTTTGATTCTAGTAAGTCAATTTTAGAATACAAATAATCAGTGCTCCCGAAATTTGGAATAACTATAACTTGATGGTCATATGATTTATTATTTTTATCTAAGAAGTAACCCAGTACTATTCCAGAAATTAATAAGATCGTTAGTATTAGAAAGTTCTTTTTAAGAAATAAAAACAAATCAAAAATAGAATCTATTCCTTTTTGAAAAAAACCGCCAATTTTATTAAAAACCTGACCTAAATCTATTTCTTGGTCTTGAGAATTTGAACTCATAATTATTTTTTTACGTTGAAAATTTGTTCTAATATTTTAATTGTAATTAAATAAGTAGGTTTTACACCTGTTGTTCCTAAGCCTCCTGAAGCAAGTGTACTTCCTGTTTCTAAAGGATTATCAGAAGCATAATAAGCATATCTAACCTTTACATTAGGGTTAATACTTTTTCGAATCTTAGATGCAGATTGAATCGCTTTTTGATAATAAGCACCCTCCATTTCTAAACCAATTGCATTCCATGTTGATTCATGAAAGAACTTTAATAAATCTCTGTTTTGTAGAGACGTTCCTAAAACTGTTACCATTGGTCCATCATAAACAGGCATATCATTACCTTTAAACATTTCGGCTGTTAATTCATTTTCAAAAGGGTAATTATCTGCTGTTCCTTCATTAATATGTGCACAAGGAATCATAATATCTCCTTTTCCACCTTCTAAAATTCCGGCTTTACCCATTATCGAAACCGATTCGACATTGATAAATGTTTTATCTTTTCCCTTTTTATAAGGTTTTAATAACTCGTCAATTGTTTCATACGCTTGCTCTCCAAAAGCGTAATCCATTACAATTAAAACTGGTTTTTCTCCATTAATCTGCGCTGATGGAAAAGCTGATTTCTTTAAATCTATTTTTGCTGTATCAAAAATTTGAACGTCAATATTTGTGCCTGATGTATCTGGTAAGAAAACCATTCCTTGTTGCATGGCAACAGTTTCAACTTTTTTACGCAAATCGTTATTCGATGAACTGCTTAAATCTTCATAAATAACATAATCAGACTTTCCTTTGTATTTAGACTCTAAAACTGGTTTAGCAAAAATTGAATTCATTACACTATGCATATTTGCACTAATTACATGAATTGGTCTTTGTAATAAATTATTTTTTTCTAAAACTTCTTTTATATTGTTTGCCCAAATCTCTCCATAAATATGGTGACCTAAACGCTCTCTAAGAATAGGACTAAAAGTAATTGTTCTTTTATTGTTGTCTACAACTTCTTCAATAGCTAACTTTCCTAACCAATAAACTATATGTAAAAAACGTTCTGGCGCGTCTGCAGTAGCAAAATCAGGATAAATGCTTTGAACTTCAGCAAAGGTTCTCCCTAAAATATTAGCCGCATGAGAAATTGCTTTTTCTCTTTCAATTAACGTAAGCTTTTTTGTGTTTAAAACTGTTTCTTCTAATTTTTCCCAATCGCGAGAAACTTTTCCTTCATCATCAATTAATACACGATCTTTAATTTTATGAGATTCTATAAAAATAAAGGTTAAATGGGTTAAAATATCGTAGATATCTGAACGACCACGTGTAATTTCAATGTTCATTTGTTCGTCATCAATACGATAACAATTTCTTCTTCTTTTTGGGGGAACAATCGCTTTAAAGTGAGAATTAGAATAGCCTTCATCTGAAGTTAAATTTATGTACCTGCATTGCTCAATACCAATTGGTAAACGCTCAATTACATACAATAATCCGCTTAATTCTACTTTTTCTTCGGCAATACTTCCGTAAATTTCTGGTCGAAGCGATAGTAGAGCTTCTCTTAAAGTTTCTCCTGAAACACCCATTGGTTTGTAAAAACCTCTGTTGAATAAATGCCTCATGGTAATGTACAGTCGTTCAATAGCTGCTGACGACTCTTGCGCTCTTGAGCGCGAAATGTTTTTAATGTCTTTCATTAATATATTTTGTTTATCTAACCTACAAAGGTAAGATTTTTTATTATTAATTAGTCAGTATTAGATTTATAGCTGGTTCATTAACGCTTATGCCTTCTAGTGTCTCATCATTATTTATGAGTTTATTCCATTTTCCACCTGAAAAAACAAAATAAAAATCACGATCGACGTTGTTATATAAAACATACGGTTGATATCCTTTTGGTGTTCTATTATCTGAAATTAAAAGCTTTTCATACGCTACAAATATTCCGTTTGTTGACATTGTTAAGTTAAATTCTGAAACATCAAATTTATATTTATTAACTCCTTTTTTTACTGTAACAATAAAATCTTTATTTAGTAATTCATAACCTGGATTTCCTAATGAATCGACACTGAAAAAACGAATTTTTAATGAAGCGCTGTCAATTCTACAATCGGTAAAAATGGTTACTTTTTTAATGAATTTTAATTTCTTGTATTTTGAATCATAAGGAAAAAATTTTGCTTCAACTTTTGGACCGTTATCAAAAGCTTGCATAATGGTATGGTCTACATTTCCTATTTCCAGATACTTTGATTGTTTCTTCATTAAAACAACCACATCATTGAGTTCATAGAGTTTTGGCCTAAGCTCAACATTCATGAATTCGGTTTGTTTTAAGGTTTGTGTTTCATACCCTAAAACAGAGATGATTAAATTTTTATCTTTTCCTTTAACGTTAATTACAAATGTTCCGTCTGTTTCAGTTGTGGTTCCTATATTTTCATTTTCAACCCAAATATTCACAAACGGAATAGGTTCGCCAGTACTGTTATCTTTAACAATTCCTTTTACTTGAGCAGAAAGGGAAAATACGATACTAAATAAGAGTAAACTCAAAAATCTTTTCTCTTTCATCTTTTTTCTATTCTCTTTCTAATTTATCTGCAATAATTCTATTATCACTTAATCGTGGTAATTTATTTTGACCCCCTAATTTCCCTATGGATTTCATATAATCTTTAAAGCCGTTTTTAATTACTTTAGTAATAACAAGTGTTCTTAAAACTTTGCCTACTATTAAATCATCGTAATAAATGTTTTGTTTGCGCATGGCATTATCTATTTGTAACGCAAATTCTTCTAAATTATTAGGCTCGTTTTCAAATTCTATAAACCACTCATGATAAGGCAAACCTGATACTGGATTAATTTGTGGTGCAACCGTAAACTCGTTTATTCTAACTTTCGAATTCTCTATTGCTTCTTGTAAAGCACTTTCTACTTCTTTTGCAATAACATGCTCACCAAATGCTGATATAAAATGTTTAATTCTTCCCGAAACAATTACTCTATAAGGTTTTAAAGAAGTAAATTGAACCGTGTCTCCAATGTTATATGCCCAAAGACCTGCGTTGGTAGAAATAATTAAAACATAGTTTACATTTAGTTCTACCTCGCCAATAGTTAGTCGTTTTGGATTTTCGGTATAAAATTCATCTGCCTTAATGAATTCATAAAAAATACCCGAATTCAACAACAACAACATTCCTTTTTCTTTTTGAGAATCTTGGTAAGCAAAAAACCCTTCCGAAGCAGGAAATAACTCAATAGAATCTACTTTTCTTCCTAATAAATTTTCAAATTTAGCTCTGTAGGGTTCAAAATTAACGCCACCATAAATGAATAAATTAAAGTTTTTAAAAATTTCGCCAACAGGCTTATTTGCTTTTTCTTTTAATTTTTCAAAATACATTTGTACCCAAGAAGGAATTCCTGAAATAACAGACATGTCTTCATGAATTGTTTCTTCAACAATTGCATTTATTTTAGTTTCCCAATCTTCAATACAATTGGTTTCCCAACTTGGCATTCGGTTTTTTTGTAAATATTTTGGAACAAAATGCGCTACAATTCCTGATAATCTACCTAATTGAATGCCATTTTTATCTTCTAAAACTGGGCTTCCTTGTAGGAATATCATTTTACCATTGACAAAATCGGCATTACCTGTTTCGTGAATATAACTCAAAATAGCGTTTCGAGCGGCTTGAATGTGAAAAGGCATTGATTCTTTTGTAAGCGGAATGTATTTTGCGCCAGAGGTAGTTCCTGAGGTTTTTGCAAAATAAAGAGGCTTACCTTTCCAAAGTATGTTGTCTTCACCATTAACAACCCTATCTACATACGGTTTAAGTTGTTCATAATCACGAACAGGAACTTGTTGTGCAAATTCTTGAAATGTGCTTATGTTACTAAAATTATGGTCTTTACCAAACTGCGTTTCTTTGGCTACAGCCAATAATTCTTGAAAAATTTTTTGTTGTGTAACAACCGGATTAGTTGCCCATTTTTGTGTAGTAGTATGAATTCTTTTCGCAAATAGTTTTGCTGCAAAAGCTTTTAAAGTCATAAGTTATTCAAAATTAATGAATTGTGTTGGATCAATTGGGAAGCCATCTTTCCAAAGTTCAAAATGAAGATTTGTACTTGTATTATTTGATGTTGAGTTTCCTGCCAAAGCGATAACTTCTCCAGAACGAACAGCATCACCTTGGTTTTTTGTCAACGAAGCGGCGTTTTTATAAACCGATAAAATTACATCTTGATGTCTAATAATAATTACATATCCGTTTGAAGGTGTCCAATCTGCAAAAACGATAGTGCCGTTTGCAATAGCTTTAATTGGTGTATTGTTTGCAACCGCTACTTTTACTGCTAAATGTTTGTTTGTTGAGTTGAACTTCTCAATAATTGGACCTTGAACAGGCGGAAACAACACAAAGTTTACTTTTGGCTTCGCCGATTCAAATACGTTATATTTATCTTCGTTTTTGGTTTGTTCTTTTAACTGAATTTCCGCTTCAGAAGCTGAAGTCTTAGAAATGTCTAAATTTGCTTTTTCAGCAGCAATTAAAGAATCTTTACTTAATTTGGCATATTCTACATCTCCAGTTAATATTTTTTTAATTGATGAAATGTATAAATCATTTAGTTTAACCGCTTTTTCTAAAGAATCTGATTTAATCGCTAAATTTAAAGCGTCCTTTTTTAATTTAGTTGAAGCGTATCCAGGAATATATTCTCTTAATGGGGTAAATGCTATAATATAAGTGGTAATTCCAATTAAAAAAATTGAAGAAAGCATCACTACTACAAACACATTCATTAAGTTTAATTTTAATGAAAATGTCTCTTCAAAAGTATCTTCATTTAAAACAACCAACCTTCTCTTGTTTAAGAGTTTTCGGAAGATTTTTCTGAAAAATAGTTTTCTTTTTAAGTTTTTAGTAGACATTTGAACTCAATATTGTTTCTACAAATATAGCAATTACAATGTGTTTTCGTAATTAGGTATATAATAATTCGTTAAAAAATAACGGAATGATTTTTTCTTTTTATCTTTGTTGTATAATTTTTGAAAATCATGAATACATTAGCAATATTTTTAGGAGCAATCGGCCCAGGTTCTTGGGTAATTATTGGGATTGCAATTTTATTACTTTTTGGTGGTAAAAAAATTCCAGAATTAATGAAAGGTCTTGGAAGTGGAATTAAAGAATTTAAAAACGCTGCTAAAGACGAAGAACAAAAAGTTACTAAAAAAGAAGATGAAACTACTACTAAAGAGTAATTCTTTTCTTTTTTAAATAAAAATCCCAAATTCAGCACTTCGAGAAGCTCAGTGTGACAGAATTTGGGATTTTTTTATTGGTTACAGAATCATAGAAAGTTGAATTCGTTTTCTTGCTTCATCTACCTCAACTACTTTTACTTGCACGTGTTGGTGTAATTTTACTACTTCATTCACATCGGAAACATATCCTTCTTTTAATTGAGAAATATGAACCAATCCGCTTTCTTTAATTCCAACATCTACAAAACAACCAAAAGCGGTAATATTATTAACTATTCCTGGTAAAATCATTCCTGGTTTTAAATCTTTCATCGAACGCACATTAGCGTCAAATTCAAAAACTTTAGCCGCTTTTCTTGGATCTAATCCTGGTTTTTCTAATTCATTTAAAATGTCGTTTAAACCTAAAATTCCAACTTCTTCTGAAACATATTTTTCGGGTTGAATTTGTGCGATTTTTTCTTTGTTGGCAATTAATTCATTGGTTTTAATACCTAAATCTTTAGCCATTTTCTCAACAATTTTATACGCTTCCGGGTGAACCGCAGAATTATCTAACGGATTCTTTCCGTCTTTAATTCGAATAAAAGCTGCTGCTTGTTGGTAAGCTTTTTCGCCTAAACGTGGTACTTTTTTCAGTTGCTTTCTATCTTCAAAAGGGCCATTTTCTGAACGATAGTTGACAATGTTTTCTGCCATTTTTTCACCAATTCCAGAAACGTAACTCAATAAAGATTTACTCGCTGTATTGATATTTACACCAACTGAATTTACACAACGCACTACAACTGTGTCCAATTCTTCTTTTAGCTTGGTTTGATCTACATCGTGTTGGTATTGCCCAACTCCAATAGATTTTGCGTCAATTTTAACCAATTCGGCCAAAGGATCCGCTAAACGACGACCAATTGAAACCGAACCACGAACGGTTACATCATAACTTGGAAATTCTTCACGCGCAATTTTACTTGCCGAATAAACTGATGCTCCTGCTTCTGAAACCACAAAAACCTGAACTGGCTTATCAAAAGCAATTTTCTTGATGAAGAATTCGGTTTCACGACTTGCTGTTCCGTTTCCAATAGAAATGGCTTCCACCCCATACGCATTTACCATAGAACGAATTTTTTTCATTGCCATTCCGCTTTCGTTTTGTGGCGCATGCGGATAAATAGTTTCGTTGTATAATAAATCGCCTTTTTCATCTAAACAAACTACTTTACAACCACTTTTAAAACCGGGATCAATGGCTAAAATTCGTTTTTCGCCCAAAGGTGGCGCTAATAATAATTGACCTAAATTTCCAGCGAAAACATCAATTGCTTTAGCATCGGCTTTTGTTTTTGCTTCTTGTAAAGTCTCGTTAGAAATTGCTGGTTCTAATAAACGTTTGTAACTGTCTTTTATAGCCAATTCTAAATGTGAAGCGGCATCTGATTTTTTATTTTTTATAATATTTTCTTCGATGAAATCAATTGCTTCTTCCTTATCAATTTCAACTTTGAATTTGATAAAACCTTCGTTTTCGGCACGTAAAATGGCTAATAACCGATGTGATGGGGCTTTTGAAATAGGTTCAGACCAATCGAAATATTGTACAAATTTTTGTGCGCCTTCATCGTCTTTTTTAGCTTTTACCACTTTTGTAGTAATTTCCGCTTGACGTTGAAACATGCGTCTTAAACTCTTACGAATGTAGATGTTTTCATTAATCCATTCGGCAATAATATCTCTTGCGCCTTGCAATGCTTCATCTTCATTTACAATTTTATCATTTAAATATTTTGAAGCTAAAAATTCAATGTCATCGCTATTTTGTGCCATGATGATTTTTGCCAAAGGTTCTAATCCGTTTTCACGAGCCGCATCAGCTTTCGTTTTACGTGTTTTTTTATACGGTAAATAAAAATCTTCTAGTTCTTGTAAATCGAAACTGTTCTCGATTTTCGATTTCAATTCTGGAGAAAGTGCATTTTGCTCTTCAATAGATTTTAAAATGCTTTCTTTTCGTTTTGCAATTTCTTCATATTGTTTCGAAAGTTTTGCAATATTTTCAATTTGAACCTCATCTAAATTTCCGGTAAAATCTTTTCGGTAACGCGAAATAAAAGGAATGGTACAATCTTCTGAAAGTAATTGTAATGTAGCTTGTATGTTTTTATCAGAAGTAGCAACTTCTTTTTTTATGAATTGTATGTTTGTCATGATGAATTTAAACTATAAGAAGATTAAAGTGCTAAAATACTATCTTTGGATAAAACTCTAAACCTTTTGAACTCAATATTAATTTATTTGTTGATTATAAATAGCATTACCTTTTTTGTTTTTGGTTATGATAAATGGTTGTCAGGGCTAAATAAACGTCGTGTTCCAGAACGAAGTCTTTTTATTTTAGTGTTTTTAGGAGGAACTATAGGTGGTTTAGGCGCTATGAATGCTTTTAGACATAAAACTAGTAAAACATTTTTTATAGTAGTGGTTTATGGGATTTTAATACTTCAACTTGGGTTACTATATTTTGGAATGGATTTTTTGAAACGCTTTACCTAAATTTTCAATTACATCTATAATTAACATACTTTCCTTACTTTGAATTTGTAACGTTATATCTGCTGATAATCCGTGAATAAAAACAGCTAATTTTGCTGCATTTATTGGTTCATAGCCTTGTGCTAAAAAAGCTAAAATAATTCCGGTTAATGCGTCGCCAGAGCCACCTTTTGCTAATCCGGCATTTCCTGTTGTGTTTACAAAAGTTTGATGATTATTTGTAATTATGGTTTGATGGTCTTTAAGAACAATTATGCAATTAAATTCTATAGCTTTTTCAATTGCAGTTTGAATGCGCTCTTCTTTTGAAGTATGGTTTCCAAATAAACGGTCAAATTCTTTTGGGTGTGGTGTTAAAATAGAATTTGGTGGCAATTGGGTTAACCAATCTGGGTTAGATGCTAAAATATTCAACGCATCAGCGTCAACAACTATTGGATAACTCGTTTTTAATAGTACAGAATAAAGTAATTTTTGTGCGGCAGCATCTTGTTCTAAACCTGGTCCAATAGCAAGACTATTGAATTTTGAAAAATCTATTTGTTCTTCTCTAAAATGAAGCATTG
>JBEDTP010000202.1:0-16819 GCA_040119075.1 Flavobacterium sp. | reverse complement strand
GAATTATAAATTTATGATTTTTTAATTTTTTGCTTTTTCCAGTTGGATAATTAATAGTAAGAGAATATTGATTGTTAAAGACATTCTCGTCATCTACAGTAATAGAAACTACAAAATAATTTTTATCTTCTTCACCAGTTAAGCATACTCCTTTACCAATAATAGAGGATTTTTTTAAATCAATTTTTTCAACAGAAACTTTAATTTCAGTTGACTGATGCATTACCAAGTACTTCTTTTGGGTATTTAATTCTAGCTTTATAACTTGATCCTTATCTCTAAAAACTAAACTTTCCTCTTGAATGTTGGTAATAAATGAAGAAAAAATAATTAATGATACTATTGATAAATAAAGTTTCATAAGTATGTGATTGGTATAACTAAATTATGTGTTTTAAATTTAATTTAGATGTTAATTGTTAAACTTTTTACCTACTTCTTTTCCAATTTTTTTAAAATCTTTTCCAATACTTTTAGTTTCTTTTTTTACTTCTTTCCCAACTTTTTTTATGCTTTTCTTGAAATCTTTTGTCCATTCTTGGTGTTTGAATTCGGCTTTTCCAATTTCTATTCCATTTTTAATGTCTTTAAAAATAGCTTTCTGGCCTTTCTTTATATTTTTTACCAGTTTTTTTGTTTTTAGTTTTACTAAACCTTTTTCAACTTCAACTTCAATTTCTTGTCCAATAGACTTTACATTAAATTCAGTACCTAAAACTTCTATGTTACCATTATCTGTTTCTACAACAAATGGAACTTTGTTACTTATAACAATGTAAAAAACTTCCCCTTTTTGTTTTATTGATCTATTTTCAAATGTTTCTATATATTCAATAGAACTGTTTTCGTTTAACAAAGCTGTGGATCCATCAGGAAGCTCAATTAATTTAGGACTGTCTAATGTTGTTTGCATCACCTTTGTGTTTGTACAGGAGGTAATTATGCATATTGTTAGTGCGATTATAATTCTTTTCATCTGAATATTATTTTTAAATATTTTATAATATTACTATTTCAAATTTGATTATTTTAAAACGGATAAACAAATTAAAATCGTATTTATAATTACTTTTCTAGTTTTATAAACCCTAATCTTCTGTATATTCCAATATATCACCAGGCTGACATTCTAATGCTTTACAAATAGCTTCCAATGTACTAAAGCGTATTGCTTTTGCTTTCCCAGTTTTTAGAATAGAAAGATTGGATAGTGTTAACTCTACTTTTTCTGAAAGTTCGTTTAATGACATTTTTCGTTTTGCCATCATTACATCGAGGTTTACGATAATTGCCATAAGTTATATTGTTAGTTCGTTTTCGTTTTGAATTTCAATTCCTTTCTTAAAAATTTGAGCAATTATGTAGATTATTGCTGCCATTAAAATAAATGCTTGACTGTCTGCCCAAAACGGATTTAAGTTATTTGTAACAAAACCATGATGCATTAAGTTTTTTGCAGATTGTTGTCCGATGTGACTTATAAGTCCAATTGAAAGTGTATAATAGCTAATAAGTAAAATTTGTTTTGAAACAAAGCTGTTAAATGGTTTAGACAAATCAATTTTGGTAACCAGATTAGCAACTACATAAAATAAGACTGCTTTTAAAATTGAAATGAAGAGAATAAAACTATACATGCTATAAAAAATCCATTTGTTACTTTCATACATTTCACTCAAATCTAATTTTTGATATAGATTTTGGACAAAATCTGGTTTGTAAATGCTGAAAATAAAATTGACTATTAAGCCTCCTGCTTCAATACACAGACCAACAAAAATGATCCAAGCTACAATTGTTAAGGCTTTAAATACGAAGTTGTTTGTTTTTGACATAATCGATTAAATTTAAATTATATGTCAAAAATAATAAAAATTTATTGATAAACAATAAAAATATAATTTAAATCAATATTTTCATTTTTATATTGGCTCTTTCGTATAAACCTGGTTCCAATTCAATTTCTTTAAAACCATATTTTTTATATAAATGGATAGCCGAAGCCAATTTTGTATTGGAGTACAATATCAATTCCTCTATTTTCTTTTCTTTCGCAACAGCAAAACAATGCTCTATTAATAGTTTTCCAATGCCATAACCTTGTGCTTTTTCGGTAACTGCCATTTTGCCCAATTCAAAAATAGTAGCACCTTTTTTTAAAAGAGATACTGTTCCTACAATTTCATTATTCAATTTGGCAAAATAAATGAATCCACCTTTGTCTATTATTTCAGTTTGTGGATTTGAAAGCGAAATAACATCGCCTTTTTCTACTTTAAAATACTTTTCTAGCCATTCATAATTAAGTGCTTTTACAACTGGACTTAATTCGATAGAAAACGGAATTATTTCAATTCTTAGACTTTGAGCTTTCATCTACTTTGAAGAGTTTAGTTAATTACTCCTTTATTAATTTGAATATAATTTTTCTTATTCTCGATACAATTTTCTTCCCGAAACTTCGAGAGAAAATCACTCGAACTGACGAAAAACTATATTCAAAAACTATTTTTGTCACATTTTTTGCGTCATTTCATTGCTCAAAAAACACTCGAATTGACGTTCTAAATACTTTCTACAAAATCTAAAAAGACTTTTTTGTGTAATTCTAAATCCATATTGGCAGAAAGTGCCACACGAGCAATATAATCTTTGTCGCCTTCTTTTGTAGTTCCTTGTGTAGAAGTTGCAGGAATAGTCCAATAACACCCTTTTAATTGTCCGTAACTTACACAATACTTACTTTCATTTGGAATTTCAGTAATCATTAAGTTAATCAACTTAAGATTCAACGCTCTTTTATAAATTTCTCTTTCTTCATCGGTAGTTCCTTTTGTAGGAAGATCTAATGAAAAAACTGAAGGTGTAAATCCTTGTGCAGCCAATTCTTCTGAAACAAAATTGATTTTTGCTGTTGGTAATTTTTCATGAATGAAGTTTACAAACTCGCGTGTGTTTTTATAAGCATCATTAATTCGTTGATTCATTGATGGCAATTGCTCGGCTAAAATTTCATATTGTAGTGGAGTGGCTTCGTTATCGCAAAGCAATAAATGCTTTTCTATTTTTTCGATTAAGGCTTCTGCTTTTTTGTTTCCTACGCAGTAACCAGAAGTACATTTTCCGCCACTTGGAAATTTTGAACCACTTGCAAACGAAATGGTTTTAACGCTTGAAAGCATATCGTCTTCGCCTAAAAAGTGCACATTAGGACAAAATGTTTGGTCTAAAATAAAAACAGGTTCTATAGCAGTTTCTCCATTTGCAGTAGTACGTTTTGCGCTTAAAACTTCTTTTAAATGCAAAAGATTTGGAACTTCAACTCTTGGATTGGTTGGAATTTCAGCAATAATATAAGGAACAGAGTCTTCGTTAGCGATTTTTGCTAAAACAGTATCAATACTTTGTACCATATCGTTTCCACCATCGACATGTAAATCAACTATTTCAACATTATTGATGCTAGCGGCAACTCTTCTTGCTTGGTCGTTTGTTCCACCGTAACAATTTGGAGGAACAATAATTTTAATTGCTTTTCCTTTGTGCTGTTCTAACGCATTATCTACTAATCCCATTAAAATGGCATACTGAATAGACAAACCACTCGAAGCGACTAATGCTTTTGTACTTGCTTTAGTAATTTCTTTAATAGCATGTAAAACTTTCGTTTTGTTTGCTTCTACATTACTTGTTCTGTTTTCTAAACTAGATTGTTCCACCAACATTTTTAAGGCCGCTAAACAATTAGCGGGCGTCATTGCAATGGTCTCTCTTCTTCTTACATGTTGGATTTCGGAAACATAACTTTCGTTTTGTGTTCCGTTTACGATTAAAACACTTCCAAGATTTCCGTACAAATTAATGTAAAAATCAATGTTTTCGTTAAGTTGTAACGTTTCTATTTTTTTTGGATTAGAAATAAAAACTGTACTTCCGTTAAAAGTTGAAACTTCATTAGCATTTTGAACTTGTTTTACTTCAAAAGTATAACCGTACACTTGCTTTAGAGTATTTGCATCAAAACAAGAAGGTAAATTACCGGTGTAAAGAATTTGGGTATTTTTATTTGCTAATGCATTTTTTCTTAGAATAGCCAAAATAGGCATAGTTTGCGAAGAAAAACTAATTACATTTTCAGCATGTAGTTGATGCGATTTTGCAATTGCCCATTCTAACACACACGACAAAGGATGACCTAAACGAATGTAATCGTAAGCGGTAGGTAATTCATTTAAGGCAGTTGCTTGCGCGTTATTGTTTGAAAATAAGTTTTCAAATTGCTCTAAAAACTGTGTTTTTGCTAATTTTTCTTCATAAATATCCAAGCGATGAGTTGTTGTGCTTAACCAACCTGTTGGCATATTTTCTACTACATTTTTTATATAATTTAGCCTATTGCGTTCTTCCATGAGTATCTTTTTTGATAAGCCTGCAAGTTACGTTAAATGCTTAAGTTTTAAAAATGAGAAATGTTTAAATCTTTCTTAATTTTCTCTTCTGTAGGATGTAAAAATAGGAGGTAAGCAATTAACAGTATTCCAAAAACAATAAATTCTTTTTTTAAGATTAACAAAACAAAAGCTGCGCCTTCTAAAATTGCCCAACGCATAATGCAAGAAGTTTGGTAAATAGGTAGGTTTTCTTCTAGACTGGCTTTTGGATGTGCCTTTTTTAATTGTGATTTAAACAATACGTTACTTACTGAAAATGCCATAAATGGAATTAGTAAATATATAATGGAATTATTATCTATTTCAGGAAGCTTTAATGCTTCTAACGATGTTATTTGGCCAATAATAATATATGCCATAATTAACCCAGCACATAGTGCTAGATGTATGATTTTAAGTGTTTTGATTTTTTCTTGCATTGTGTTTTTTTAACGTTTTGCAGCTAAAAGAAGTGGCGACGAGCCAAAACCAAGCCAAAACAAATATAACGCAAACTTTTGAATTTTCGGAGAAAATTCGGAAGTATGCCCTTGCCTAAGCCATTTATTTTAACTGCTGTTAGCAATAGTTTTTATTCTTGTTTATTTAAATAATCAATTAATGAATTATATATGGGATACATAGTTCCTTGGTCAGACCAACCATCCCACATTAAATTTACATAAATCTCATTTTGATAAATAAAATCAGCTTTACTTGGATCATAAATTGATAATCCAGTATATAAAGAAGTATTATTATTGCTGTCTTTTCGTTCTTTAGTAAAATGAAGAATTACAAAAGGGCCATAATGATTATATGCATTTTTTAAACCAATTCTATCCGAAACACTTGGTATTCTATCTTCTAAATTTTTAGAGATAATATCTTTTTGAAATTCTTCAAATGTCATAATATTATCAAAAAAGTTCAGATTTTTAACCATTTCAAGTGTATACGCATCATTTGGAACGATTATTAATTTTTTTAGAATGTCTTTACTAATCTTTTCTTCCTTAATGATTGTTACTGTTTTGTTTTTTTTAGCAGGGAAGTATCCTGTTTTTTCATTTGTTTTCGATGTTTTGTTAAAAGTTCCACACGAAGTAAAAGTAGAGATACATATTAAAATGATAAGTGTTTTGATAAATTTCATTCAGTTTTTCTTAAAATTATTGCTAACTTACTTATATCCGCTATAAACAAATGGTTATAAGTATTTGTTTTCGTTTGTAAATATTTACAAACTCAAATATAATAAAAAAGCCTCGTGTATGAACGAAGCTTTAAAAGTATTATTAAGATAAGTTTTCAACAACTAATGAATTACCAAATCGTATTTTTCTAACAAACCTTTTAAGCCATCAGTAGAGAACTGTGCTTTTTTAAGTTTATTTTGTTCTGGGTCTATGGTGTAATTGTAACTTGTAGAAAAGTCGGTTTTGTTGGCTATGGTTTTTATAAAAACAGTGCGACGTAAATCGCAATTGTCAAAAATGGCTTCGGTGAGGTCGGTTTCCATGAAATCGGCTGCCACTAAACTACAACCTGTGAAACGCATTTTCTTCATTTTCAGTTTGTAAAATTTAGCGTAATCTAGTAAGCAATTGGTAAAGTTAAAATCGTAAATCACTTGGTCGGTCATTGCAAAGTTAACGTTGGTAAAGTCACATTTATTAAACTCAACACCACGCAAGGAAACGTAATTAATTTTGGTATCGTTAAAATTACATTCGGTAAAGGTACAATCAAAAAAATATACACTTTGAAACGTACAGGCTCTAAAATCGCAGTTGGTAAACGTGCAATTTTCAAACTCTTTGTATTTAATGTCTTCTTCGGTGAAAAGATTTCCGTTGTATTGTTCGTCTTGTATGTAATCAGATGCCATTTGTTTTATTTAATTTAACACGAATTACACCAATTACCACGAACTGATTAGTGAAAATTAGTGCTAATTAGTGTTGTTAAATTATTTCTTTTTCTTCTTAAACTTCGCAGCACGTTTAGCTTCTACACCACGGTTACGAGGAGCCGTTTTCTTGGTTTTTGTTTTAGATGGTCCGCCAAGGTTTACTTTTTTGTTTTTGTCTTTCTTTTCATGGAAAGCAGCGCCACGTTCATCAACAGCTGGTTTTTTTGAAGTTCCTTTTAACTTGCGTTTGTCTTTTTCAAACTCCAGTTTCTTTTCTTCAATGATAATATCAGTGGGGAATTCAAAAACATCAATTTCTTGGTTCATCAATTCTTCAACAGCCAATAATTTGTCTTCTTCATAAGGTGCCACAAAACTAATAGCAACACCTTCTTTATCGGCACGACCAGTACGACCAATTCTATGAATGTATTGTTCTGGAACTTCTGAAAACTGTAAGTTAAAAACGTGCGTAATATCGGAAATATCCAAACCACGCGCCATAACATCGGTAGTAATTAAACCGCGTAATTCGCCACTTTGAAAACTCGCCATCGATTGTAAACGATAGTTTTGTGTTTTGTTAGAGTGGATTACACCAAACTGATCAGGGAAATCTTCATTGATTAATTCGTGCGCAACATCCACTAACTTTTTGTTGTTTACGAATATTAAAACACGTTCGGTAGTTTCATCTGTTGCCAATAAATGCTTAATTACATTTACTTTCGTAAGGAAATTAGGAACATGATATAGTTTTTGAGTAATTTGTTCAAGTGGTGTTCCGCTTGGAGCCAAAGAAACTTCTTCTGGAAATTCGAAAAATTCATCTAAAATAGCATCTACATCTTCGGTCATGGTTGCCGAAAATAAAATGTTTTGTCTTTTAGTTTTCATCATAGACAAGATAGAAGTTAACTGCACTCGGAATCCTAAGTTCAAAATTTCGTCAAACTCATCAATGATTAATTTTTGTAATACATCAAAACGCAAAACGCCGTCTAAGGCTAAATCCATAACTCTACCAGGTGTTCCAACTAAAATATCAACACCTTCGGCTAAGTTTTTACGTTGGGTATTTATGTTAACTCCTCCGTAAATTCCTAAAGAACGAACCGACATGAATTCGGTTAACTTTTCTACTTCTTCAACCACTTGAACTACTAATTCACGTGTTGGAACTAGAATTACAACCCTAGGTGTATCGGTTTTTTGAAACTTCCATTGCTTTAAAATAGGTAACAAATAAGCAAAAGTTTTACCTGTTCCTGTTTGTGCAATTCCCATCATATCTCTTCCTGATAATATCACTGAGAATGATTTTGCTTGAATAGGAGTAGGAGTAACAAAGCCTAATTGGTCTAAAGCTTTTTGTAATGATTTTGGTAAATCAAAATCCTGAAATGTTTTCATGTATAATGCGTTTGCCGCAAAGGTAGTACTTTAAATTTAGAATTCAGAATTCAGAAAACAAGTAACAAGCATTATTAATTGTCAATTTTTCACTATCAATTGAGCATTAAATCGTCATCGAAAACAATTGAGTTTGCGGAGCTTTTCGTTTTAAACGTAAATCAAAAGCCATGCAAATATTACGAACAAAAGGTTTTCCTTCTTCGGTTACAACCAATTGATTATTGTGTATTTGTAACAAGCCATCTTTTTCCATTTCTTTTAAAGACTCTACAACAGCTTCTAATTCTGGAAATTGGTCACTTTCATTATGCCAAGAAGTTTGAAATTGACACATAATGTTTAAAATATGTCTGCGAATGATTAAATCTTCATCATTTAAAATATGTCCGCGATATACAGGAATTTCATCTTTATCTAAGCACGCATAATAATCTTCTAAAACTTTTTCGTTTTGAGCAAATGCTGTCCAACTGTCACTAATTGACGAAACGCCTAATCCAATCATTAATTTGGTATTAGTTGTAGTGTAGCCCATGAAATTACGGTGTAACTTTCCTTCGTTAAAAGAAGTAAACATAGAATCATTTTCTAATGCAAAATGATCCATTCCTATTTCATGAAAACCATGTTTTGCTAACTGAATTTTTCCTTGTTCATACAATTGGCGTTTTGCATCATCTTTAGGAACATCTTCATCATTAAAACCACGTTGTCCATTTCCTTTTATCCATGGCACATGTGCATAGCTGTAAAAAGCTAATCTATCTGGATGAAGAGAATTGGTTTTGTCAATCGTATCTAAAACGTCTTCAAGTGTTTGAAAAGGTAACCCAAAAACCAAATCGTGACTGATAGAAGTGTAACCAATTTCTTTTGCCCAAAGCGTTACTTTTGCCACATTATGAAAGGGTTGTATTCTATGAATGGCTTTTTGCACTTTTTCAGAATAATCTTGGACACCAAAACTTACTCGGCGAAATCCTAAATCGTATAAAGTTTGTAAATGTTTGCGTGATGTATTGTTTGGATGACCTTCAAAACTAAATTCGCGGTCTTCGGCAACGATACTTTCTTTAGTAATTCCATCAATTAAAGATTTTAAATTTTCAGGAGAGAAGAATGTTGGTGTTCCTCCGCCTAAATGGATTTCTTTAATAATTGGTTTTTCATCAAATAGGTTGCAATACAATTCCCATTCTTTTAGTACTGCTTTAATATAGGGGTTTTCAACTTCGTGGCGTTTTGTAATTCGTTTATGACATCCACAAAAAGTACATAAACTCTCGCAAAAAGGTAAGTGAATGTAAAGACTTATGCCGTCAGTAGAATTGGATTGATTAAATGTTTCAATTAGAGATTTTTTCCAATTAGAATACGAAAATGTATTTTCCTCCCAATAAGGAACGGTAGGATAACTGGTATATCTTGGTCCTGGAACATTGTATTTTTGTACTAATGAAGATTGCATGCTTTGAGAATTTAAGTCAAAAGTACTTTAGAAAAAAATAGTAAAAAATGATAATTGTCATGTACAAAAACTTATGATTTATAAGATTAAATTGTATGGAAAAAATGAAATATTTTTTTGTATATTGGTTTCCTAAATAATTAAGAATGAGAATTAAAATTGGAGTGTTGGTTTTATTGATGTTTTCTTTAACATCTTGTTTAAAGCAGAAAACAGAAGGCGTTGAAGTATTAGAAGTAGAGAAATTTGAACAAAAACTGAGTGAAGAAAATGTTCAATTGGTGGATGTGAGAACTGCAGATGAGTTTGCGGAAGGCCATTTGCCAAATGCTATAAATATTGATATTAACGGAGATAGTTTTGATATAGAAACTGCAAAACTAGATAAAGAAAAACCAGTAATGGTTTATTGTAAAAAAGGTGGGAGAAGTGCAAAAGCCGCTGCCAACCTAAAAGCGCAAGGTTTTAAAACTATTTCCGATTTAGATGGCGGAATTATGAGTTGGGACGAAGCAGGAAAAACTATAGTAAACTAACTAAAAACAAATATTTATGAAAAAAAATGTTGGTAATGGAGATCGTTTCTTACGAATAATTTTAGGGATAATTGGTGTTATTTTAGCATTATCTGGTTCATTTGAAGGAAATTTAAAATGGAGTTTACTAGGAATTGGTTTAATATTGATTGTTACTTCATCAATGCAGTTTTGTCCGCTTTATGCTATTTTTAGAATAAATACTTGTAAGGTAAAAGGAAAGAAGAAATAAACTTCACTTAATTTACTTAAAAATTTTTTATATAAAAAAAATAGTATTTTATTTACACAATAAATAATCTAAATCTAAATTATAATGAAAAAAATAGCTGTATTGGTATTTATACTAATTTCTACATTAGCAATTGCTCAGAAAAAGACTGTGAAATCGGGTTACTTTAAAAAATTAAAAGGTATAACAGAATTCAATTTAGTATTTGATTATACTAACCTAAAAGTAGATAAGTTTGAAACAGAAGAAGAGTTTCTTGCTGATAAAATGAAGAAGAGAGAAGAGAAAGGAACTGATGAAGAGTTTAAGGCTTCTTGGTTTGCTGATAGAGAAAATAGATATGAACCAAAATTTATAGAATCATTTAATAAAAGGTTCGGTAATGGAGAAGTTAGAGTAGAAAAAGGATTAACATCTGCAAAATATACTATGAAAGTGAAAACAACTTGGATTTATCCAGGGTATAATGTAGGAGTTATGCGCCAACCAGCTAAATTAAACACTACAATATATATTTATGAAACTTCAAATCCAGATGCTCCAATATTAGTTGTTGATTATGAAAAAGCTTTAGGAAACGGTGCAATGGGCATGGACTATAATTCTGGATATAGAATTTCAGAAGCTTATGCTAAGCTAGCGAAGACTCTCGCTGCTGATGTTAAAAAAGGAATTAAATAAATCCAATATACTTTTCGATACAAATAAAAAGTTGTCTTTTAAGGCAACTTTTTATTTGTATAAAAATGAATATAAAATAAATTGCAAATAATGGAGGGAGACCATTTTATAATCCTCTTTTTTTAAATAGTATCTTCTTTTTCAAGATTTAAAAGATAAGCCATATTTTTAATAACATTATCATGTTTTTTAACGAAAGGGTTGTCTAAATTCCAAACATAACCAGCAAGCACGGCGCAAATTTTTCTTTTTACATCTGGATTTTCAGGTTGATGAAAGAATAGTGTTTGTAAATTACCCGTGTACCACTCTTTTACATAAGTTGTGAAAACTGAAATTCCATCTTTCATGTATTTGGAATATTCTATTTCCCAGTCCACTTTTTCACCGTTCAGCTCTTTAATTATAAGTTTAGCAGCAAGCATACCAGATTCGGTAGCAAAAGCAACTCCAGATGAAAAAACAGGGTCTAAAAATTCTGAGCTATTTCCTGTTAAAACAAATCCATCACCATACATTTTCTTTACTGCTCTAGAGTAATTTTCTAGTTTTATGGGTTCGAAAAGGAATTCAGTATTACCAAATCTTTTGAGGTAATAATCAGATAATTGAATTGCATTTTTAAGTGCTTCAGCGTTATTTTTATTTTCAGAAAGTGAATTGATGAATGTTGTAGGAGCCACTACACCTAAACTTGTAATTCCGTTTGAGAAAGGAATTACCCATAACCAAACTTCTGTTTCTAAAATATCAAATGAAATTAGTGTTCCTTCCTCTCCTTCAGGACGATTTATATCAACAACATGAGAAAAAATAGAAGAATGTGGGTCTAATCCTGATGGTGTATCTAAATCTAATAAACGTGGTAACACACGTCCATAGCCGCTAGAATCTATAATGTATTTGGATTGAATTTCTTTGATAGAACCATTTTTATCTTTAATCGTTGTAATTGAGTTCTTTCCTTCAAATTTTACAGCGATTACTTCACTTTCAAATTCTAAATCAATTCCTTTTCTGATTATTTCTTCTGCTAAAGTGTTATCAAAATCAGCTCTTGGTACTTGCCAAGTCCAATCCCAACCTTCACCAAATTTTTTGCTAAAATCAAAAATGCAAATTTCTTCACCTCTTATAAATCTAGCACCTAATTTTTTTTCAAAATTCATTGCGTTTAAAGCAGGTAATAAGCCAGCTTCATCAAAATGATCCATTACTCGAGGAATTAAACTTTCGCCTACAACAAGTCGTGGAAATTTAGTTTTTTCTACAACTTTAATTTTAACATTGTTTTTATGTAAATAAGCAGAAGAAACACAGCCCGAAGGGCCAGCGCCTATAATTAAAACATCAACGATTTCTTTAGCCATTAATTTCTATTTTTCTTTTTAATTATATTATATTTGTGACATCAAAATAACCACATATATTTTAAATAAAAAAGCAGAAAGGTTGTTTTCTGTTTAATTAATTATTACAGCTTAATGAGTATTATAAATGAATTTTTGAGTTTAGACGAATTCAAAGCTATTGTATTTAAAAATAAGAAAGTAGAAATTAGTGAAGCAGTCCAAACACGCGTTTCTGAAAGTTTTGAATTTTTAAAGGAATTTTCAGAGAATAAAGTTATTTACGGGGTTAATACTGGTTTTGGTCCAATGGCCCAATACAGAATTAAAGATGAAGATAGATTACAATTGCAATATAATTTAATTAGAAGCCATTCATCAGGAACAGGAAAGCCTTTAGACTCTGTTAATGTTAAATCTGCTATTATGGCACGTTTAAACACCCTTTCTTTAGGAAATTCTGGTGTTCATCCATCTGTAATTCATTTAATGAAAGAGTTTATAAATAGAGATATTACGCCTCTTATTTTTGAGCACGGTGGAGTTGGAGCAAGTGGCGATTTAGTTCAATTGGCGCATTTAGCTTTGACATTGATTGGTGAAGGAGAGGTTTTTTATAAAGGAGAAAGAAGAAAAACAAAAGACGTTTTTGAAATTGAAAACCTTAAACCTATTCAAGTAGAAATTAGAGAAGGTTTGGCGTTAATGAATGGTACTTCTGTTATGACAGGAATAGGAATTGTTAATGTTAATAATGCAGAAAAATTATTAGATTGGTCAATAAAATGTTCTTGTGCAATTAATGAAATTGTTAAAGCTTACGATGATCATTTGTCTTCTGAGTTAAATAATACAAAGCGTCATTTTGGTCAGCAAGAAATTGCAAATAGAATGCGTGCAAATTTAAGTGACAGTAAATTAGTTAAAAAAAGAGAAGAACATCTTTATTCTGGAGAAAATAAGGAAGAAGTTTTTAAAGAAAAAGTTCAAGAATATTATTCACTTAGATGTGTTCCACAAATTTTAGGCCCCGTTTTAGATACTGTAAACGAAGTAGCTAAAGTATTGGAAAATGAAATTAATTCAGCTAATGATAATCCAATAGTTGATGTCAAGAATAAACATGTTTACCACGGCGGAAATTTTCATGGAGATTATATTTCATTAGAAATGGACAAGTTAAAATTGGTAATTACTAAGTTAACGATGTTGTCTGAACGTCAATTAAATTATTTATTGAATTCAAAATTAAATGAAATTTTGCCTCCTTTTGTTAATTTAGGAACATTAGGCTTTAATTTTGGAATGCAAGGCGTTCAGTTTACAGCGACTTCAACAACAGCTGAAAATCAAATGTTGTCAAACTCAATGTATGTACATAGTATACCAAATAATAACGACAATCAAGATATTGTAAGCATGGGGACTAATGCAGCTGTAATTACTGGAAAAGTAATTGAAAATGCGTTTGAAGTTTTAGCAATTGAATTAATTACAATTGTACAAGCTATTGATGCGTTGGGACATAAAAACGATATATCAACTGTGACAAGAGAAATGTATGATGATGTTAGAAAAATTATTCCTGAATTTAAAGAAGATCAAGTAATGTATCCTTTTGTTCAAATGGTTAAAGATTATTTAATGAAATAATATAATTTAATTCCTTTTTAAAATGAAAAAAGTACTTTTATTATTGGTTTTAGTTTCGCAAACAATTCTTGCTCAAGAAATTGCTTTGGTTAGAAAAGACGGAAAGTTTGGTTATATTTCAAAATCCGGTGATTTTATAATACAACCTAAATTTAAAGTATCTAAAAATTTTTCAGACGGATTAGCTGCGGCTGAAGAAAATGGGAAATGGGGATTTATTAATAATAAAGGAGAATTTGTAATTCAGCCACAATTTTCAAATGTAAAATATTTCGACAGTGGTATTTGTGTGGTTGAAAAAGAAAAGCAATGGTTTTATATCAACAAAAAAGGAGAATCACTAAAAATGCCTTCGTCAGATAAAATTTTTGATTTTGAAGATGGTATTGCTTTTATAAAACAAGGAGATAAGATTGGTTTTATTAATACAAAAGGCGAAACGGTTTTACAACCTAAATTTGATGTTATTAAATCTTTTGAAGGAAATTATGCAAGAGTAAGAGATAATGATAAATGGGGAATTATAAACAAAGAAGGAAAAACTATTGTAGCGGTTGAGTATGATGAAATTGGAGATTATTCTAAAAATACAACTTGGGGAAGAAAAGGAGAAGAGTTTGGATTAATAAATACTAACGGTTTTTCTCCGATTGCAGGAGTTGATAAAATTTGGGATTTCAATAACCAAGATGTAACGTATGCAAGAAAAAATGGTAAAATTGGTTTTATTGATACAAAAGGGAACTGGGTAATTGAAGCAAAATTTGATAAAGCTAGAAGCTTTTCTGGAGATTTAGCTCCTGTTGCAATGGGAAAAAAATGGGGATTTGTAAACAAAAAAAATGTTATGGTAATCGATTTTATTTACGATGATGCAGAAGTTTTCAGTGCAGATGGTTTAGCTCCAGTGAAAAATAAAGAATGGGGGTTTATTGATGTAAATGGTAAATTAGTGATTCCTACTCATTACCAAATTACGGCTGGTGGGTTTGGAATTTTTAGGAAAGAAGAAAAAGGTTTTGTAGGAGGTTTAGCTAGAGTAAAAAAAGATAAGAAATGGGGTTTTTTAAAACCAGACGGTGCTGTATTAGGAGGTCAATGGTTTGAAAATGCCGAATTATTTCAAAAATAGAATATATGAAATGTGCATTAGTAACAGGTGGTTCTAGAGGAATAGGAAGTGCAATTTGTCAAAAAATAGCTGAAGATAGTAATTATCATATTTTGATAAATTACCAATCTAATGTTGATGCGGCAAATGAAACATTAAAAGCAATTCAAGAAAAAGGTGCTACTGGAGAGATTATAAAATTTGATGTGACTAATTTTGAAGAGGTTTCAACTGTTTTAACAAAATGGCAAGAAGCAAATCCAGATGCAATTGTTGAGGTTATTGTTAACAATGCAGGAATTACAAAAGACGGGCTTTTTATGTGGATGACACCTGAAGATTGGTCAAATGTAATCAATACAAGTTTAAACGGATTTTTTAACGTAACTAATTTTTTTATCCAAAAAATGTTGCGTAATAAATATGGAAGAATAGTAAATATGGTTTCGGTTTCTGGTGTTAAAGGAACTCCAGGTCAAACAAATTATTCAGCTGCAAAAGGCGCAGTTGTGGCTGCAACTAAAGCCTTAGCACAAGAAGTGGCAAAAAGGAATATAACAGTTAATGCAGTTGCTCCAGGTTTTATTCGAACAGATATGACAAGTAACCTTGATGAAAAAGAGTTGGTTAAAATGGTTCCTGCTAATCGTTTTGGAGAAGCAGATGAGGTAGCTGATTTAGTAAGTTTTTTAGTTTCAAAAAAATCGAGTTATATTACTGGTGAAATTATTAATATAAATGGAGGTATTTATTCATAAATTATTATTTGATGAGTAGAAGAGTTGTAATAACTGGAATGGGAATTTATTCTTGTATAGGAACTTCGTTAGATGAAGTTAAGCAATCTTTATATGAAGGTAAATCGGGTATTGAGTATAATGAAGAACGAAAAGAATTTGGGTTTCGTTCTGCATTAACAGGGATGGTTCCTAGACCAGATTTAAAAAACTTATTAAGTAGAAGACAAAGAATAAGTATTGGTGAAGAGACAGAATATGCCTATATGGCTACAATTGAAGCTTTAAAAAATGCTAAAATTGAAGACAGCTATTTCGACGAGAATGAAGTGGGAATATTATACGGAAATGATTCAGTATCAATGGCAATTATTGAAGCTACTGATATTATTAGAGAAAAAAAGGATACGACGTTAATTGGCTCTGGAGCTATTTTTAAATCCATGAATTCAACTGTAACGATGAATCTTTCTACAATATTTAGGCTAAGAGGAATTAATTTAACAGTAAGTGCAGCATGTGCTAGTGGTTCACATTCAGTTGGTTTAGGTTACCATTTAATTAAAAGCGGATTACAGGAAATGATTATTTGTGGTGGAGCGCAAGAAATTAATAAATATGCAATGGCTAGTTTTGATGGCCTAGGTGTTTTTTCACCAAGAGAACAAGATCCAAAAAAAGCATCTAGACCTTTTGACGCTTCGAGAGATGGTTTAGTGCCTAGTGGAGGTGGTGCAACTTTAATTTTGGAGAGCTACGAATCTGCTGTTAAAAGAGGAGCTCCAATTATTGCAGAAGTTATGGGGTATGGTTTTTCTTCAAACGGAGGACATATTTCAACCCCAAATATGGAAGGCCCTGCAACCGCAATGAAGAGAGCATTAGAACAAGCTAACTTGCAACCTTCTGATATTGATTATATAAACGCTCATGCTACATCAACCCCAGTTGGAGATGGAAATGAAGCAAAAGCAATTTTTGAAATTTTTGGCGAATATAACACTCCAGTGAGTTCTACAAAGTCTATGACTGGTCATGAATGTTGGATGGCCGGCGCAAGTGAATTAATATATTCTGCAATTATGATGGAGAACTCTTTTATTGCTCCAAATATTAATTTTGAAACACCAGATGAAGATTCAAAGAAAATAAATATTGTTTCTTCTACATTAAATAAAAAAATTGATATATTTTTGTCGAATTCCTTTGGTTTTGGAGGAACAAACTCGGCGTTGATTGTTAAAAAGTTTAAAATATAAAAATGAATAAAGAAGAAATTATTGAAATTACT
>JBEDTP010000201.1:0-18180 GCA_040119075.1 Flavobacterium sp. | reverse complement strand
AAATGGAGTCGTTCAATTTTAAATTCTTCTGCCAAATCATGATGTTGATGTAAAACTAATTGGGGAAAATATTTCGAATTTATTTCCGAAAGATAAAACCGAATTTCTTCTTTTGAATAATCTGGTTTTCGAATATGAAATAACTCCATTCCTTCTTCAAAAAGAGAATTTATGATGTTTATTTCATTTGTTATTTTTGTTGGATTTGAAATTACAATCATATCAATTGGGCTAATCACTAAGGACTAATTACTAATAACTATTTTATAAATAAATTTCTTTTCCGTTTTCAATAAATTCTTCCGACATGGCTTTCATTCCTTCTTCTGCGGCGGCTGAATCTCTAATTTCTTGAGAGATTTTCATGGAGCAGAATTTTGGACCACACATCGAACAAAAATGCGCTACTTTTGCGCCATCTGCGGGTAAAGTTTCATCATGGAACTCTCTTGCTGTATCTGGATCCAGAGCCAAGTTGAATTGGTCTTCCCATCTAAATTCAAAACGCGCTTTACTTAATGCGTTGTCTCTATATTGAGCACCTGGATGCCCTTTGGCTAAATCGGCAGCATGCGCTGAAATTTTATAGGTAATTACGCCGTCTTTTACATCTTTTTTATTGGGTAAACCCAAATGTTCTTTTGGAGTAACATAACAAAGCATCGCACAGCCATACCAACCAATCATCGCTGCTCCAATAGCAGAAGTAATGTGGTCGTAACCTGGTGCAATATCAGTTGTTAATGGTCCTAATGTGTAAAATGGTGCTTCTGAACAATGCTCTAATTGTTTGTCCATGTTTTCTTTAATCATGTGCATAGGTACGTGACCAGGACCTTCAATAAAAACTTGTACATCGTGTTTCCAAGCAATTTTTGTCAATTCTCCTAAAGTTTCTAATTCAGCAAATTGCGCCGCATCATTCGCATCGGCAATAGAACCTGGACGTAAACCATCTCCTAGAGAGAAAGCAACATCATATTGTTTCATAATTTCGCATATCTCCTCGAAATGTGTGTATAAAAAGTTTTCTTTATGGTGATATAAACACCATTTTGCCATGATAGAACCACCTCGAGAAACAATTCCTGTAACGCGATTAGCAGTTAAATGAATATATCTTAAAAGTACTCCAGCATGAATCGTGAAGTAAGAAACCCCTTGTTCTGCTTGTTCAATTAAAGTATCTCTAAAAATCTCCCATGTTAAATCTTCAGCTACACCTTTTACTTTTTCTAAAGCTTGGTAAATTGGCACTGTTCCAATTGGTACAGGAGAATTACGAATAATCCATTCTCTAGTTTCGTGAATGTTTTTCCCTGTAGATAAATCCATAATAGTATCTGCTCCCCAGCGACAAGCCCAAACTGCTTTTTCTACTTCTTCTTCAATGCTTGAAGTAACAGCACTGTTTCCAATATTAGCATTAATTTTCACTAGGAAATTACGACCAACAATCATCGGTTCACTTTCGGGATGGTTGATGTTATTTGGAATTATGGCACGACCAGCTGCTACTTCGCTTCTTACAAACTCTGGTGTGATTTTGCTTTTTGGAGTATTGGCTCCAAAACTTTCGCCTGTATGTTGGCATTGCATGGCTTTGGTTTGGCTCTCTATTAGTTCAATGCGTTGGTTTTCACGAATGGCAATATATTCCATTTCTGGTGTAATGATGCCTTGTTTTGCGTAATATAATTGGGAAACATTTGCTCCTTTTTTAGCACGCATCGGTTTGTGTAAGTATTCAAAACGCAAATGATCTAATTCGGAATTATGTAAACGCTCTTTTCCGTAGTTTGAAGAAATTTCCGTTAATTCTTCTACGTCACCACGGTCTAAAATCCATTGTTCGCGCAAGCGTGGTAATCCTTTTCTAACATCAATTTCGATATTTGGATCTGTATAAGGTCCGGATGTGTCATAAATGGTTACTGGAGGATTCTTTTCTACACCGCCTTTGGCTAATTTTGTGTCCGATAGGACGACTTCACGCATCGCTACTTTGATAGGATGAATGTCACCATCGATGTATACTTTTCTCGAATTAGGAAAAGGTTCTCTTGATATTTTCTCTTCGTTTGTCATATTTTTAGTTTTTAAAGTTGTAAAGGCAAATAGTTTATATTTTTTTAGTTTTTTGCACGCAGATTTGGCAGATTTTTTTTTAACTGTTCACTACAAACTGAATACTATATACTAAATTAACCGCCTTGTGTGGCAGTTATGATTAAAATGTCATCGGAAGGAGAAAGTGGGAAAGTAGCCCATTGGTTTTTGGAAACCACAGTTTGGTTTACAGCAACGGCAATTCCGTTTTGTTTTTCGGGAAGTTCGAAATCGATTAGTTCTTGGACTGTAAGGGATTTACAATCGAAGTTTTTGTTTTTGTTGTTGATTTTTAATTCCATTCCTTCTACTGAATTTAGTATATAGTTATACTTTAGGAATGGCTATAATGGCACATGAATGTGCAAAGAAGTCATCTTACTTTTCCCTACGCTAGTATGAACTAGATCAGGTTCAGAGGGTAATTCTCAGCCTGTAATAATTACAGACACCCCTAAAGTGTGCAACAAATGTAGTTTTTTATTTTATTGTAGAAAAAGTTTTTTACTTTTTTAACTTCGGTAAAGTTCTAATGTATAATTCTTCTACTTTTTTTCTAGCCCAATCGGTTTTTCGTAAAAAGGTTAAGCTTGATTTTACGGATGGATTCTCTTTAAAACATTTTATGTTGATTAATTCGGCTAAAGTGTCAAAGCCATAGAATTCTACAAGTTGTTCTACGATAGTTTTTAAAGATTTTCCATGTAATGGGTCGTTACTCATTTTATTTATTTTTTCGGGTAAAGCAATCTATAAGATGGTCGTTTACCATGCCTGTGGCCTGCATGTGCGCATAAACTACTGTTGAGCCTACGAATTTAAAACCGCGTTTTTTTAAGTCTTTACTTAGAGCGTCTGAAAGTGGAGTAGTTGCAGGAACATCTTTTAAGTTTTTTGGTTGATTGTCAATTGGTTTTCCATCAACAAAAGCCCAAATATATTTTGAAAAACTTCCAAACTCTTCTTGAATTTTAATAAATGCTTGCGCATTAGATACTGCGGCTTTAATTTTTAATTGATTTCGAATAATTCCTGCATCTTCAATTAAAATTTGCAATTTCTTATCGTTATAAGCTGCTACTTTTTTTACTTCAAATTTGTCAAAAGCTTTTCTAAAATTTTCTCTTTTCTTCAAAATTGTGTGCCAACTTAAGCCAGCCTGAAATGTTTCTAAAATTAGAAATTCAAACAAAGTTGCATCATCATGAACAGGTTTTCCCCATTCATTATCATGATAATTTCTATACAAATCATCTTTTTCGCACCAAGCGCATCTATTTTTTTGTTCCATAATTAATAATCGTCGTATTCTTCCACATATTCCATAACATCACTTAATTTTCCGTGTGTTACTCTTAAGTGGTTTTCGTTTAAGGATTCATCAATTTTCTTTTTTATTATAGCTTCTATTTCGTCTTCTTCTAAATAACTTTCATTTCCTAAAATTTGAAAGGCGTTGGTGATTAAATTGTCATTAATAGTAACGAAAGCAACTCCAGTTATCTTTTCTTTGTTGTAATTATAAGAATCTTTATCAATTGATTTTTTTTTGAAAAAAAAGTATTTAATATCTGTATTATTAAACCTTATTTTTCTTGTTGTGTAAATTGACAAAGAATCATTTTTAAGATCTATATTTTGAAAATATACAATTGCAGATTTCGCAACATCTTCACTACCAAAAATATTGATTAATTCTTTTTGTTTTGTGTGATAAAGCATTTGTATTCCTCTAAATTTAATTTTGGGATTTGATAGAATTTTTGAGGCTAATGTATTTTCAATATGTTTGTTATTTCTTAGTTGAAGTCTTGCAATTGCTAAATAAATCTCATCAACTTCTAATTTTTGTGCTTTAGTAAATAATTCAGTAATTGCTTTCTCGTTTTTAAAAGAATATAAGATGTTTAAATAACCTTCTAAATCAGAAGTTGGCGCATAATCGTTATATGAATTTTCATCTTTAATTAGTTGTTTGTTTTTCCAACTTGTTAGTCTTTTTACTTCTAATTTAGCATTGGTTAAAAGCATCTTTTTAAAAGATTTTAATTTTTTGGAATTGACTAATTCACTAATAATTAATTGATTTGTTAATTTAATTATTGGATTATGATATTCTTGAATGCTATAGAACTGAAAAATATCTGGAAATAAAACTTGACTATTTTCTAAATCTGATTCAAAATAGTTAAATAAACCTTTTATTTCATAACTACTGTCTGATATTGGTAAGTCATATTCTAAAAGCGACAAAATCTTTTTATAAGCATCTTTACTTTCTTGAAATGTTAAGGCTCTTAAAACAGATAATTGTAATACTGTGTTTACATTTGGTTTTTTATACACGCTTTCTAGAAAAGGGATTACTTTTGGGGATTTCACTCTTCCAAGTTTTTCATATAAATCGCCTAAGATTTCAGTTTCATCATTATTGAATTTGAAATTGGATAAAAAGTATTGAAATTTTTGTAAATCTTCTTCTTTTAATGATAAATAATGTATAGATTTTAATGCCGAGAACCTAATGCTATCATGTTTACTCATAGCATCATTCATGAAAATTTCTAATTTATTTTCAAAGACACTATTTTCAAAGACACCATCCAAAAGGGTAAACGAATTAAATACTTTTTCAACAAAAGTGTTGTCGTTTTTGTAATTGTTTTCTACTAATGTTTTTAATACATAAAAAGTTCCATCTCTGAAAACGGCCTTATATTTTATGGCTTGTTTTGAGTTTTCTTTTGAAACTAATGCATTATAAGTACTAATTTTTCTTTCAGAATCTGTTTCTATATTTTCAGAAATAATAGTCAATTTGGGGTCGTTTTTTTTATTTCTAAAAACAATATCTTCCCATGTTGAAATGCCAAAATTGGATTCTTTAGAATTATTACCCTCAATGGCTTCAACTACTGATAAGTTTTCTAAATCTTCAATATTATCAAATGTATTTTTTTTTATTATTGTTTTTCGATAATTCGCCCAAATAGAATCGATGCTTACTTCGCTTTCGTACTTATGATATTGATTGTAATTTAGCTCTATTAGGTTTCCAGTAGATGACAAAAACTCATAGGTTTTATAGTTGGATGTAAAATGATTTTTCTTTTTTGAAGAGTTGTTGTATTTTTTTTCTGTGATAAAATCTAAATGTTCATTTTGTTTTTTTGGAATTTCAATTTTAAATTGTGCTACAGTGTCTATATAAACCTTATATTCTTCATTATTTAACGTTGGTTTGAAAATAAACGAGTTAAAAAATCTATTTGTATTTTCTTTGCTTGCGTTTACTGTTCCTAATAAATAGTATTTAGTGCCATTCATAAGGGTTTTTAATTCTATTTGTTTCTCTCCAATTTTAGATTTTGAAGTAAAATAGAATTTATCATTATCAAAATATGTATCAGTTGAATCTAAATTATGCTGATTGTAAAATTCATATTGAATTCTTTTTAACTCAAATTTTGAATCTTCTAAGTTGTAATTATCTTGTAATGTTTTTTCAATTAAGATATAATTAGCATCTTCTTTCTTATCGTAAGCAATTATTTTCATGTCATCATTGCCCTTTAAATCGGCTTTGTTTCCAGAAAAACTATAATATGATGGCACTTGGACTTGATAACTTCCTTTTAAAGGGTTAATTATGTCCCAAGAATCATTATTTTCTTTTAAAGTGATTTGAGAATAAATTTCCTCTTCAAAAATTCTAACATAGTCGCCTTCACCACCCATCATTATCGAAATAATTTCAAGTGGAGTTATATAATACCTATAATGTTGAGCATTACCTGTTTTTGTTTTGTTCTTTATATCGTAAACCAAATAATTTTTTTCAGTATAAGTTTTTTTTGAGATAATTTCACCTGGAATATTCTCATAGAATAAACTGTCTAATGTTTTAGGATTGAACGTTTTATTGTTTTTGTTTAAAAAGTCGTTTAAATATGTTCTTTTGAAGTTGATATAACCTCCATTTGCTAAATCTGGAGATTCGACATTCTCATCTGACTCTAAAGCCACGTCAAATACTGGGAACGTGACCATGCCATCGGCAGTAGTTTTTAGCTTTATTTCAGGTTTAATAAAATTATCTTCAATTTTCTTTTTTAGAGCTTTCCCTTTCTCTGTATAATTGTCAAAAATAGGCGTGACTTTGTAGCCTTTTTCACGAAGCATTTCAATTACTCCTTTTTTACCGGGTAAATGTGCTGCGCCAATTGCACTAAAAAGGCTGCCTTGTTTCATGTTGATTTCCATATTGCTTACCATTTCAATATTTCTGTCAAACAATAAAGCTTTTATATAGTTTTTAGGCGAAGCTAAAATTGTTAGAGAATCAATCATATCTAAATCTTTTTCTCTATAATAATCAACTAAAGCTTCATTATAAGGTTTGTTCTTTAATATTTTTAAAATTGTTTGGTAGTTTTTTTCTACTTCAGAATTATCCATTTCGGCTTCAGCCTTCATTATGTTAATTGTTGAAGTTTTTACATCTTCAAGACCAATTGTTTTTTTGTTAAACTTTCTTCCGGTTCTGTAAATGAACATATCTAAGTATGTTTCTTCTTGATATTCCTTGTTAGATTCACTTGTTCTAGACAAAAGACCAATTAAATTATAATTTGTACTTTGAAATAAAGAATGTAATTCGTCTTTTTTTAAAGGAGCAAGATAAAAATTGGTGTAGAACGCATTGTTTCTGCCGTACTTGCTGTAAAAACTAAACATGTTAAATAATTCAGTCCAAGTTCTTGGTTCGCTCTCATTTGCAATGATATCAGCATTTAATAGGTGTGTGTAAAAAGCATCTGATAAGTGATAAGAAACTTTTTCGCTTACATGCATTGTACCATATATGTATGAGTTTTTTTGTAAACCATTTCCGCTAACTTCCCATAATAAACTTTGGTATTTTTTTTCTTGAGCAAATGAAGAGAAGAAGAATAAACTAAAAAAGATGATGTAATTTTTCAAGTATTTTATTTTTTGGATTGTTTCTATCAAATATACAATTTGTTTTTTCTGTTTTAAAAAAATAAGCCTTAATTCTTTGTTAGAATTAAGGCTTAAATATTTTTGAATCTAAATTTAAGTTTAAGATTTTTTATTCTTCTTTTTATTATAAAAATAGGAGATAATTGCTGCTGTAAAGCTTAATAAGTATAATATAAAGAAAATATTTCTTAGTGTATAATAGGTGCTATTATCTTCTTCGGCTAATCTTAACATTATAGTTTTGTATTGACAATAAATTGTTGCTAATATAGAAATTACCAAAATGATTATGAAGTGTTTTGTTTTCATGTTTTTTTTTTGAGTATCTATTATAAATTTAAAAGCCTTAATTCTAACAAAGAATTAAGGCTTAAATATTTTCTTTAGTAATTTAAAATTATCCTAAAGCAACTCTTTTAAATCCTGTAACTGTTAAGCTAGAATCAACAGATTTTACATAGCTAGCAACACTCATAGAACCGTCTTTAATAAAATCTTGGTTTACTAATGTGTTATCTTTATAAAAACGTTGGATTTTTCCTTTAGAAATGTTATCTAACATTGCTTCTGGTTTTCCTTCAGCTCTTAATTGCTCTTTAGCAATTTCAATTTCTTTTTCAATAATTGCAGCATCAACACCATCTTCGTTTAACGCGATTGGGTTCATAGCTGCAGCTTGCATTGCAACATTTTTAGCAACTTCTTCACCGCCAGCAACGTTAGCAGATAAAGATACTAATGTAGCGATTTTACCAGAGTGGATATAAGAACCGATAAAAGCACCTTCTAAACGTTCGAAAGAACCAATTTCAATTTTTTCACCAATTACACCAGTTTGCTCAATTAATTTTTCTGAAACGGTAACCCCATTAAAATCAGAAGCTAATAATTCTTCTTTAGTTGAAAATTTCAATGCTTGGTTAGCTAGTTCTGTAGCTAATTTTACAAAAGAATCATTCTTCCCTACGAAATCAGTTTCGCAATTTAATGTAATTGCAACACCAGCAGTGTTGTCAGCGTTTAAAACAGCTATTGCTGCTCCTTCAGTAGATTCTCTATCCGAACGGTTCGCAGCTACTTTTTGACCTTTTTTACGTAGATTTTCGATAGCTAAATCAAAATTACCATTAGCTTCAACTAATGCTTTTTTGCAATCCATCATTCCAGCACCTGTAGCTGTTCTTAATTTATTTACGTCTGCAGCAGTAATATTTGCCATAACTTTTATTTTTTTATTTAAATTACAAAATTCCAAAAAGCAAATTCCACGTTATTTTAAAATGAATCTAAAATGGATGTTGGAATTTGCTTCTGGAATTTATAAAGATTTATTATTCTTTTGTTTCAGCAGCTTTTTTTGTTTCAGCAGCAACTTCTTCTTTTGGAGCATCTTGCTCATCTTTTTCTGATTTTCTTTCAGAAAGACCTTCAATGATTGCAGTACTTACATGCGAAAGAATTTTATCGATAGATTTAGAAGCATCATCATTTGATGGAATAACAAAGTCAATTGGACGTGGATCCGAGTTTGTATCAACCATTGCAAAAACTGGAATGTTTAATTTTTGAGCTTCTTTAATTGCGATATGTTCAGCTTTAACATCTACTACGAATAATGCAGCAGGAAGTCTTGACATGTCAGAAATAGAACCTAAGTTTTTTTCTAATTTAGCACGTAAACGATCTACTTGTAAACGTTCTTTTTTAGATAAAGTTAAGAATGTACCATCTTTTTTCATTCTATCAATAGAAGCCATTTTTTTAACAGCTTTTCTAATAGTAACAAAGTTAGTTAACATTCCACCTGGCCATCTTTCAGTGATGTAAGGCATGTTACAAGCAGCAGCTTTCTCAGCTACAATGTCTTTTGCTTGTTTTTTGGTAGCAACGAAAAGTACTTTTCTACCAGATGCAGCAATTTTTTTCAAAGCTTCGTTAGCTTCTTCAATTTTAGCTGCAGTTTTGTATAAATTAATGATATGGATACCATTACGCTCCATATAAATGTAAGGAGCCATGTTTGGGTCCCATTTACGAGTCATGTGTCCGAAATGTACACCAGCCTCTAATAAGTCTTTAACTTCTATGTTGTTTGCCATTTTGTAATAGTTTACGTTCCGTTGATTAGCAATTTTCAAGTAGTTACTTGCGTTAGTCTTGAAAATTTAGATGCTAAACTAATTCCCTTTTTAATTGAAGGAATATCGACAACTGTGTTTTAAATTCAATTTTATTTGTAAAAATTCGTTTGAAAAACCATTCAAACCAATTCGAAATATTAACGTTTCGAGAATTGGAATTTTTTTCTTGCTTTCTTTTGTCCGAATTTTTTACGTTCTACCATTCTTGGATCTCTTGTTAGTAATCCTTCTGGTTTTAATACAGATCTGTTCTCAGCGTCAACTTCACACATAACACGTGCTAATGCCATTCTTACAGCTTCTGCTTGTCCTGTCGAACCTCCTCCGTATACATTTACTTTAACGTCAAAGTTTTCTGCATTTTCAGTCATTGCTAACGGTTGCATTACTTTGTACTGTAAAGTAGCTGTTGGGAAATAAGTTGTAAATTCTTTTTTGTTTACTGTGATTTTTCCTGTTCCTTCTGAAACATAAACACGAGCAACTGCGGTTTTTCTTCTACCGATTTTGTGAATAGTTCCCATTACTTAAGATCGTTTAGATTAACAGTTTTAGGTTTTTGAGCTCCATGAGTATGCTCTGTACCTACAAATACATTTAAATTACGGAATAATTCAGCGCCTATTTTATTTTTAGGCAACATTCCTTTTACAGCTTTTTCTACTAATAATGCAGGATTTTTATCTTGCATAACTTTAGCAGTTAAACTTCTTTGCCCTCCTGGGTAACCTGTATGACGGATGTACGTTTTTTCCGTTAATTTGTTACCTGTAAGGTTGATTTTTTCTGCATTGATAACGATTACGTTATCTCCACAGTCCACGTGTGGTGTAAAACTTGGCTTGTATTTACCTCTTAAAAGCATTGCTACTTTTGAAGCAAAACGACCTAAGTTATGACCTTCAGCGTCAACAACAATCCATTCTTTTTGAACGGTTGCTTTGTTTGCTGACACAGTCTTGTAGCTTAATGTGTTCACAATTATTTATTTAAATTAAACATTCCATTCCCAATTAAGGGAGTGCAAAAGTACAATTAATTATTAGATATACAAACACCAATTACAATAATTTATACATCAATTGTTTTATAAAAATCTTCTAATCCTTTACAAAATTAAACTTTTGTCCTCCTTGTTTTAGAATAAATGAATTTTCACCAAATTCAATTTCAATTCTTGCGGCTTGAAAAACAAATGTTTTTTCGTCCTTTTGAGTCAATGGAAAAGAGCTTTGACCAGTTGCTTGTGCTAATAATTCGCCATCTTTTTCGAAAACTGTAATTTTTAAAGGTATGTCTTTAGAGGAATAGATGCCTGTTATTTCTTTTATAGTCTCAGGATTTATTTTTTCAAAGCTCGGGAAAGGAAAAGGCATTTTGTAATAAATGCTTAAAATTCCAATCATAATATCATTTCTATTAAAGTTATCTCCATTTACTACTAATGAAATACCAACTTTTTCTGTAGGGTAATAACCTACTACTGATCTAAAACTTTCTATTCCGCCTGTGTGTCCATAGAATTTTCTTTCACCAAATGGCATTTGAATTAAAGCTTTTCCATAACTGTCTTTTAATTCTTTCATGCTTTCTAATGAACTTTTCTTAACTAGTTTTCCTTCGAATAGTTCATATAAAAAAGCAGTTAGGTCATTTGGAGTAGATATCACCGAACCAGCTGCATAAGCTATGTCGTTTTTCCATTCTTCAGTTTTTTCCCATTTTGAGCCATCAAATAAATAGGAATAACTTTCTTTATTTAAAACATTTACTTGTTCACTTGGGTAATAAGTGTTTTTTAAACCAACTTTCTTTACGATTCTATTTTCTAAATTTTCAGCAAATGATTTTTTAGTTATTTTTTCAATAATAATACCTAATAAATAATAATTGGAGTTACTATATTCAAACTTTGTATTTGGCTCTGCAATTGATTCGTAATTCAAAATTTTGTTTAAAATAGTTTGCTTTAAATCAGGAGCGTCTAATTCTTCTTGTGTTAGGGAATCTTGATTGATGTAATCTAGTATTCCTGATCTATGATGCAGTAAATCTTCGATTGAAATTTTATCTGCATTTTCAAGTTTTGGGAAAAATTTAGTAAGCTTGGTTTCTAGTCTCAGTTTTTTTTCTTCAATCAATTGCATTGTAATTACAGCTGTAAAAATTTTTGAAATAGAACCTACTTTATATTTAGTGTTATTGTCTGCTTTTATTTTTTGGTCTGCATCTGCAAATCCATATCCTTTTGAAAAAACTACTTTATCACCTTCACGAATAGAAAGTGATCCCATGAATTTATCGTTTTTGTTTAGATAATTCAATAAACTATCAATTTTATGGTAACGATTTTGAGCAACTAATGTAGTTGAAAATGCTAAAACAAATAATAGAAGTATTTTTTTCATGATTTTTTAATTTATTAGTAGTTGTTTTTTTTATTTGTTACGTATTGTTTTATTCTAGCAAATATTGAATGAAGAAATACAATTATGAAAACGAATAAACAAGATATTAGAACTTTGTCTATTATTAAGATGTTTTCGATTTTATCTTGGAATAGGGTGCAAAATGAAATTAAAATAGAGTATATTAAAGATAAATAAAAATTTGTTTTTGCTTTAAGCAACGCCAAAAGACTAAATCCAATAAAAAAACAAATTAGAAAATATAATATATAGTTACTTAACCCACTTACGTCATAAGCCCAACCAATAGTTTTATTAATTCCGTATGTAGTACTTACGTAAGGTGGAAATTTAATTATAAATAAAAAGAATATTAAACTAATTAAATACATTTTTCTTTCAAACAAATGTTTTATTTTATTGTCCACTGTATTGTTTTTCTTTTCAGTAATCATTTAGGAAATCTTTAATTTTTTCTCTTCCAATTTTACTTAAACCACCATATTTCATATTTGGTGAAAAAGGAATTGATTTTGACATATAGCAACCATCTATACAAATCCAAATTTTACCAATCTCATTTTCGTTTTCATCAAAAAATCTCAAGATATATTCGGCTTCTTCTACATTCCATGTAGTTTCTCCCCAACTAAAATTTTCAGGATTGTTGAAGAAATTTGTTAATTTGATTTCATTAGATTCAGAAATTTTTTTAGAAGTTATTCGACTAATTAAAAAAACGTTTTTATACAATTTAATTTTTGCAACTTTATCTCTTGGGAATTCATATTTTTCATTTCCAAAATTTGATTCATATGCTTTTTCTTGCTCTTCAGATGTTTTATGCAAAAAAAATGTTTTTAATTCTTCATTGGTTGTGGCAATTGAATAAACTTGGTTTCTGTCTATTCTATCATAAATTAAAATAATTATTACAGAAACTAAAATTGCCAAAACGATTGTTATCTTCTTTAAAATTTTCATTTCAAATATTATATATCAGATTAAATTTTCAAATTATAGATTTCTCCTTCGTCGAAATGACATTTTTTACTGTTTACTAATTACTGAACACTGATTACTAAAATTAATGTGCTTCTAACCAATCTTTTCCAAATCCTAAATCTACAATTAATGGAACCTCTAACTTGAATGCGCTTTCCATTTCTTTCTTAATCATTGGTTGAATTTTCTCTAATTCGCTATTATGAACATCAAAAACAAGTTCATCATGCACTTGTAATAGCATTTTTGATTGCCAGTTTTCTTTTTCTAGACGTTTATGAATATTAATCATAGCAATTTTAATAATATCAGCAGCGCTTCCTTGAATTGGTGCATTTACCGCATTTCGTTCTGCACCTCCACGTACCATTGCATTTGCCGAATTAATATCTTTTAAATAACGTCTTCTGCCTAAAACAGTTTGCACATAACCTTCTTCTCTGGCAAAATCAATTTGATTTTGAATGTATTGTCTTAGTTTTGGATAGGTTTTATAATACGCTTCAATCAATTCTGCACTTTCACTACGCGATAAGTCTGTTTGGTTACTTAATCCAAATGCTGAAACACCATAAATGATTCCGAAGTTTACCGTTTTGGCATTACTACGTTGTTCTTTGGTAACTTCTTCTAACGGCACATTAAATACTTTTGAAGCAGTAGAACGGTGAATATCTTCTCCATTTTGAAATGCTTTAATCATGTTTTCTTCTCCCGATAAAGCTGCAATAATACGTAATTCTATTTGAGAATAATCGGCTGCTAATAACGTATGGCTTTCATCGCGAGCTATAAATGCTTTACGAATTTGTCTTCCTCTTTCGGTACGAATTGGAATGTTTTGTAAGTTAGGATTGTTTGAACTCAAACGACCTGTTGCAGCAACCGTTTGCATATAATCGGTATGTACTCTTCCTGTTTTTTCGTTAACTTGGTTCGGTAATGCATCTACATACGTATTTTGTAGTTTAACCAATTGGCGCCATTCTAAGATATAACGAACAATTTCATTGTCTTTAGCTAAATAACTTAAAATTTCTTCACCTGTTGCGTATTGACCCGTTTTGGTTTTCTTTTGTTTTGGTCCGCCAATTTTTAGTTTTTCAAATAAAATGTCACCCAATTGTTTTGGAGAAGCTAAATTGAATGTTTCGCCTGCAATTTCAAATATTTTTGCTTGAAAAGCGTCAATTTCAACTTGCATTTCTTTTGACATGGCATTTAAAAAATCAACATCTAAACGAATTCCTTCGCGTTCCATTGCAGCTAGAACTTCAACTAAAGGAATTTCTATTTCATTAAATAACTTTTTAGTTCCCACTTTTTCTAAAATAGGGTGAAAGTGTTCTTTTAGTTGAAAAGTAATATCGGCATCTTCAACAGCATATTCTTTCACTTCTTCCAAAGGAACATCTTTCATTGATTTTTGATTTTTCCCTTTTTTTCCAATTAATTCCTCAATGCTCTTTGGACTGTATTTTAAATACGTTTCACTTAAAATATCCATATTATGACGCATGTCTGGATTGATTAAATAATGCGCAATCATGGTGTCGAATAATTTACCTTTTACAGAAACTCCATAATTTGCTAATATTTTTAAATCGTATTTTAAGTTTTGACCAATTTTTTCAATGTTTTCGTTTTCGAAAAATGGAACTAACTTTTGAATTAGCGTTTTAGCTTCGTCTTGGTTTTCTGGAAAAGGAACATAAAACCCTTTTCCTTTTTCGTATGAAAATGCAATTCCAACTAATTCTGCAGTTAATGCATCTAAACCTGTAGTTTCGGTATCAAAGCAAACAGTTGTTTGTTTTTCTAAATTTTGAAGCAATAGTTTTAAAGCTAAATCACCTTGAATAATTTGGTAAAAATGTTCGGTATTTTCTAATGTAGCGTAATAAGAATTTTCAGATGTAGTAGAAGTATCTTGATCTGTAAAGCCAAATAAGTCGAACTGTTCTTCGTTTTTAGGAGCTGCTTTTTTTGCTGGCTTTGGAGCTTCTTCAGTTGGACCGTTGCCATTTGTATTTATTTCATCATAATCGCTGCCATCTCTAAATAATTTGTCAAACTGCTCTTGCATTCTTCTGAATTCTAATTCATGGAAAAGCGCTTCTGTTTTTTCTACATCTGGTTTAGATAATTCATAATCTTTTTCGTCAAATTGAACAGGACAGTCTAATAATATTGTAGCAAGAGTTTTTGATAAAATTCCTTTCTCTTTATTGGCTTCAATGTTTTCTTTCATTTTTCCTTTCAGCTCGTGTGTGTTTGCTAAAAGGTTTTCCATAGAACCATATTCTGCTAAAAATTTCTTAGCCGTTTTTTCTCCAACACCAGGTAATCCAGGAATATTGTCGGCAGAGTCGCCCATCATTCCAAGAAAATCAATCACTTGTAACGGATTGGTTATTTCAAATTTTTCTAAAACTTCAGGTACGCCCCAAATTTCAATTCCGTTACCCATTCGGGCTGGTTTATACATGAAAATGTTTTCGGAAACCAATTGGGCAAAATCCTTATCTGGAGTTACCATAAATACTTGATAGTTTTCTTTTTCAGCTTGTTTGGCAATAGTTCCTATTAAGTCGTCTGCTTCATAGCCTGCAACTTCAATAATTGGAATATGCATGGCTTTTAATAGTTCTTGAATATAAGGAACGGCTATTTTTATAGCTTCTGGTGTTGCGTCTCTATTCGCTTTGTATTCAGGAAACATTTCGTTTCTAATGTCACTTCCTCCTTTGTCAAACGCAACTGCTAAATGGTCTGGTTTTTCTCTTTTAATTACATCCATTAAGGAATTCATGAATCCCATAATGGCAGAAGTATCCATTCCTTTAGAGTTGATTCTTGGGTTTTTAATAAAAGCATAATAACCTCTAAAAATTAAAGCATACGCATCGAGGAGGAATAATCGTTTTTGTGACATATTAAAAAGTTATAGTTAGTCCAATTCCGTTTTGAAATGGGGTTAATTTGATATCATATAAAACAACTTTTTTATTTTGACTTTCAATTTCTTCATTCATTAATAAAACAGCTTTCTTGATTTTTTTTTGATATCCTATTTTAATGGGTATAGATATTAAAGTAGCAATTACTCCATAGCCAGATGTTAATGCGACTGTTGTTTCGTTTCCTTCTTTAGATACTTCGTACAGAGCATATCCTGAACTTAAAAGGCCAGTATATAATAAGAAGTTGCCTGTTGTTTTCTTTGCAACTCCTTTTTTATATAATTTAATTATTTCTGGATTGTTATTAAAATACATATCGATATCTGATCCGCTAAGTTTTCTGTCATTTTCGTAAACTCTTCCTCCAAATTTATATGTGTACGAATTTTGGGCAATTATAAATAAAGGAGTAAATACAAAGAAAAGTAATATTGTTTTTTTCATTTTCTAGATTTGATGTTTTTTTCCAAACAAAAATACAATTCTTGTTTAAAAATACTTTGTTAAAATTGAATTAATATATAGTGTTATTTTTCAGGGAGTTGCTTACTTTGCAAAAAAATAAAAGATATGCTCCGCGGTTTAATACCACTTCTATTAATATTAATGATTGAAATTTATTCGTTTCAAGCTGTTAAAACAATTGTGAAATCTAAATGGGTAATAGGAATCTATGTTCTTGTTTCACTTTGTATTATTGGATATGTTACATTTTTTATGTTTACCCATAATAGAGGTGATGGACAAAATAAGCAATCTTTGTTTACAATTGGTTTACTTCTTATTACCATTTTGCCAAAAGTGGTTTTGACAATTATTCTTTTTGGCGAAGATGTATTTCGTTTTTTTGAAGGAATCGTAGTTCATTTTATGGGTGATAATGATGGTGGAAAATTTTTACCTGCCAGAAGAAAGTTTGTAAGTCAAGTTGCTTTAGGTATTGCGGCAATTCCATTTGCATCGTTGTTGTATGGAATGACGATTGGGAAATATAATTTTAAGGTTATTAAACAAACTTTGTTTTTTCCTGATTTACCAGAAGATTTTGAAGGAACAACGATAACTCATATTTCTGATATACATAGTGGGAGTTTTGATAATCCTGAGAAAATTCAATACGCGATAGATTTAATTAACGAGCAAAATTCTGATTTAGTTTTGTTTACTGGAGACATTGTAAATACGCATGCTAAAGAAATGCATCCTTGGATAGATACTTTTAAAGGAATTCATCGTCCAAAGTTTGGTAAATATTCTGTTTTAGGAAATCATGATTATGGAGAATATTTTAAATGGGATTCTGAAACTGAAAAAGCAGAAAATTTTGAAGCGATTAAAGACTTACATCGTCAAATAGATTTTAAACTATTATTGAACGAGAATTTAAAAATAAAAAAAGGAAATTCTGAATTAGCAATTGTAGGTGTTGAAAATTGGGGTTTACATTTTAAGAAAGTTGGTGATTTGGCTAAAGCCTCGGAAGGGTTGTCAAAAGATGATTTTAAAATATTATTGAGTCATGATCCAAGTCATTGGGATGCCGAAGTGCAACATGATGAAAATCATTATCAGTTAACACTTTCAGGGCATACACATGGTTTTCAATTTGGAATTGAAATTCCAGGCTGGTTAAAATGGAGTCCGGTTCAATATGTGTATAAACAGTGGGCTGGTTTATATGATAACTTAGGGAGGTATATTTATATAAATAGAGGATTTGGGTTTCATGCATATCCAGGTAGAGTAGGAATTATGCCTGAGATTACCGTTTTAGAACTAAAAAAAGCTAAAAAAACAGTATAATTCATTAAAAATAGTACATTTGTATATTGTTTTTAGTGTTAAACTATATTTTTAACCAATTTAAACGTTAGTTATGTCAAAATTTGGAGAACTAATAGATGCTCAAGTTCCAGTTTTAATCGACTTTTTTACAGAGTGGAATGAGCCTTCAGTTGCAATGAACGAAGTAATGCGTCATGTAGCAGCAGCTCTTGGAGATAAAGCAAGAGTTATAAAAATTGATGTTGATAAAAACAGAGAGTTGGCAGAAGCATTAAGAATTAAAGGGTTACCAACATTAATGATCTATAAAGAAGGTCAGATGATTTGGAGACAAAGCGGAGAATTAGACGCTAATACTTTGATTTCTTTAGTGCAAGAACAAGCCTAATTTATCTTATCAAAAATAAATCCTTTTTCTTTTAATTGTTGTATTAATTTAGGTAATACAAATTGTAAATTTCTATGAGCTTTAATGCTGTCATGGAACACAATTATGCTTCCATTTGAAATGTTTTTCAAAGTGTTTTCTAAACATTTTTCAGGGCTTAAAGAATTGTCAAAATCATAGCTCAATACATCCCACATAATAATTTTGTAGCCTAGTTTTTTTAATCGACACGATTGCCATGGCGTTATTTTGCCATACGGTGGACGAAATAATTTTGAATTTTGAATTTTGAATAAACTGTTCAGTTTCATTTCGCAAGCTTCAGTATTGCCAATGTATGTTTTGGTTGGAGTTCTCCAGCCTTTTAAATGACTGTA
>JBEDTP010000200.1:0-18335 GCA_040119075.1 Flavobacterium sp. | reverse complement strand
ATGGATGAGAAAGAAATATTTTTAAAAGCTGCAGCAGACAATAATTATTATTTATGGTTAGAGCATGATGCACACAACCAAATAATAACTGTACAACATACAGAAAAAGGAGTAAGATTAAAAGGTATTTTTACCTGTAATGAAATCTTAAAATAAAGTTAAGTATATCTGTTTTGTAACAAAATAAGCAGATTTTTGACCTATATGAATATTTATAACCATAAAATTATACAAATGAGAACTATTAAACCTTTGTACTTATCAGTAGCGTTAGCTTTTGCCTTAGCTAGTTGTGGTGGTGCTAAAACAATGGTTTCTACACCTGTAGAGAACATTGACAATTTACCTTTAAAAATAACTCCTTTAGCGGAAAAGGATCTTAAAAGATGGAGTCATTTAGACTTAGTGAAAGACACGGTTCCTGGAATGAGTGTTGATAAAGCGTATGCTGAATTATTAAAAGGAAAAAAAGGAACAACTGTAATTGTTGGTATCGTTGATTCTGGCGTTGATATTAGACATGAAGATTTACAAGGAGTTATTTGGAATAACCCAAAAGAAATAGCAAACAACGGCAAAGATGATGACAACAATGGTTACATTGATGACATGCATGGATGGAACTTCTTAGGAGATAGTAATGATGAGCAATTAGAAATGACTCGTATCGTTAAAAAAGGCCCTGGAACTGCTGATTATGAAAAAGCGAAAGCACAGTTAGAAGAAGAGTTAGCTGGAATCATGCAAACAAAACAACAAATTGACATGATTGTCAATGCTGATAAAGCTATAAAAGCGCATCTGAAAAAAGACAACTTCAATTTAGATGATGTTAAAGGAATAGAAACTACAGACGAAACGCTTCTACAGTACAAAGGAATGTTTACTCAAATTCTTTCTGGACAATCTAAAGAAGCTTTTGATAAAAGAATTCAAAGTGGAGTTGACTATGTATATGGTCAATTAAACTACAACTTAAATGTTGATTTCGATGGACGTAAAGTTGTTGGAGATAATCCAAACGACATAAACGATACAAAGTATGGTAACAATAACGTAATTGGACCTGTTGCAAAAGATGCTAAACACGGAACTCACGTAGCTGGAATTGTTGCTCAAGTAAGAGGTAATGGTAAAGGTGGAGACGGTGTTGCTACTAATGTAAAAATAATGGCGGTTAGAGCTGTTCCAAATGGAGATGAGTACGATAAAGATATCGCTTTAGGAATTCGTTATGCAGTTGATAATGGTGCAAAAGTAATTAACGGTTCTTTTGGTAAATATTTTTCACCAAACAAAGAATGGGTTCAAGATGCGTTAAAATATGCTGCTGATAAAGATGTTTTAGTAATTTTTGCTGCAGGTAATGACTCAAAAGATTTAGATGTTGAAAACAAATATCCTTCTGATTCATACGATGGTGCGCCAGAAATTTCAAACAACGTATTAATTATTGGTGCTTTAGCTCCAGATTATGGTTCAAAAATGGTAGCAGGTTTTTCTAACTACGGAAAGAAAAATGTAGATATTTATGCTCCTGGTGTTCAAATTTATGCTACTACTCCAGACCAAACGTATGAATACTTAGGAGGAACTTCTATGGCCTCTCCAAACACGGCTGGTGTAGCCGCAATGATTCGTTCTTATTATCCAAAATTAAGTGCTTCACAAGTGAAACAAATTATTATGGAAAGTGGAACTCCTTTAAAAAACACAGTTACTGTAGGAGAAGACAAACACAAAGTAAACTTTGCTGAAGCTTCTAAAACGGGTAGAATAGTTAATGCATATAATGCGTTGATAATGGCAGAAAAAATGTCGAAATAAAAAATTTCAATATTTAATATTTTAAACCACAAGGCCGTTTTTAAATGACTTTGTGGTTTTTTTAAACTTATTCTTATGAAAAAAATATTTATTTTATCTCTTTTTACTCTTATAGGATTTGCTCAAAACAATCCTAATCCAGGTTATTGGCAACAACATGTCGATTATAAAATGGATGTGAAAATGGATGTGAAAAACTATCAATACAATGGAAGTCAAGAACTGGTTTATACCAATAATTCTTCAGACACTTTAAACAGAGTTTTCTATCACTTGTACAACAATGCTTTTCAACCAGGAAGTGAAATGGACATGCGATTACAAACAATTGCCGACCCTGATAAAAGAATGGTAAAGTCTTTTAAACAAAATGGAAAAGAAGTAAAAGAAAGTAGAATTAGTACTTTAAAACCAAATGAAATTGGGTTCTTAAATATTAAAAACTTCAAACAAAATGGAGCTCTTGCAAAAACAAAAGTTGTAGGAACTGTTTTAGAAGTAACTTTAAACGAACCTATTTTACCTCAACAAAAAACCACTTTCACTCTTGATTTTGAAGGTCAAGTTCCTTTACAAGTTAGAAGGTCTGGAAGAAATTCTGAGGAAGGAGTTGCGCTTTCTATGACGCAATGGTATCCAAAATTAGCTGAATATGATTTTGAAGGTTGGCATGCTGACCCATATATTGGTCGTGAATTTCACGGTGTTTGGGGAAATTTCGATGTTAAACTGACAATAGACAAAAACTACACTGTTGGCGGAACAGGTTATTTGCAAAACAAAAATGAAATTGGTCATGGTTACCAAGACAAAGGTATTGAAGTAAAGCATTCGAAAAAAACAAAAACATTAACTTGGCATTTTGTTGCACCAAATGTGCACGATTTTACTTGGGCTGCAGACAATGAATACATTCATGATATGCTTGTAGGTCCAAATGATGTTGAGCTTCATTTCTTATATAAAAACAAAGCAGAAAACTTAGAAAACTGGAAAAACCTTCAACCTAAAACAGCAGAATTATTAGAATTCTTCAATAAAAATGTGGGAGAATATCCATACAAACAATATTCAGTAATTCAAGGTGGAGATGGAGGAATGGAATACGGAATGTGTACGTTAATTACAGGAAACAGAAGTTTTGGAAGTTTGGTCGGTGTTACAGCTCATGAATTTGCGCATTCATGGTTTCAATTTGTTTTAGCTTCAAATGAATCTAAACACGAGTGGATGGACGAAGGCTTTACTTCTTTTATTTCTGACTTAGCAATGGAAACCGTTTTACCTGGAAAAGAAAAAGTAGACAACCCTTTTGAAGGCGCATATAACGGGTATCGTTATTTAGTAAAAAGCGGAAAAGAGCAACCGTTATCAACTCATGCAGATAGATATGACATAAACATGGGTTACGGAATTTCAGCATACAGTAAAGGTGAAGTGTTTTTAGCACAATTAGGTTATGTTATTGGTATTGAAAACTTAATGAAAACATTAAGACGTTATTATGCTGACTACAAATTAACGCATCCAACTCCAAATGATATTAAGCGTTCAGCAGAGAAAGTTTCTGGTGCAAACTTAGATTGGTATTTAGTCGATTGGACACAAACTACCAACACAATTGATTATGCTATAAAAGAAGTAGCTGATGCCGATAAAAACACGAAAGTTACTTTGGAAAGAATTGGAAGAATACCTATGCCTATTGACTTGCTTGTCGTTTATGAAGATGGAACGAACGAATTATTTTATATTCCTAATACCTTAATGCGTTGGGAAAAACCAAATTCTTATTCAATAAACAGGACAGTTTTAAAAGGTTGGGATTGGTCAAGTCCAACGTTTAGTTTTGATATTTCAAAAGCCAAAACATCAATAAAGGCAATTGTAATTGATCCAAGCGGACTAATGGCTGATGTTGATTTAGAGAACAATGTTTTTGAAAAAAAGTAAGTCCCTGTAAAATAAAAATAAAAAACGAACCAAGTTATGGTTCGTTTTTTTACTTTAGTACACTTATTAAAGCGTTACTCTAGTTAAATGAAAGTGTTAAATAACACAAATATTGTTTTTTCTCTTACAATTATTTATTTCTTAATAATTGTTGTATTTTCTTTTTTTGACTTTACAGACTATCCTTTATTGAAATATATTATTGGTGGATCAAGAATTCCTCTATTAATTTTTATTTATTGGTTTCATTCAGAAACAAAAAACATAATCTATTTAAGTGCATTAGTTTTGTTTTTTTTCGCATACATCATGTTTCTAGAAGTTACACCTGAAAGATCCCTTTTAGGTTCCATAGTTTCATTAATATATAGATTTTTAATTTTCTTACTAGTTTTTAAAAGCATCCGAAACAAAAATTGGTTTGCTCTATTTTTAGCATCCATTCCTTTTTTCTTTATTTATTCTTATTTTATTCTGTTAATCAACGAATTTTTAAATGCCGACATCTATCCATGGATATTAAATGGGTTGTTAACCTCTTTTATAGGAGGTATCGCCTTATATAATTATCTTTTTGAAGATGAAAATAAAAACTTTTGGTTGTTAATTTCAGCTGTACTTTTTGTAATTCAAATAGGCATTTTCTTTATTAATAAATATTATTTAGAAACCCCTACCTTAAGAACATTAACTGTTATATTATTTGGTGTGTCTAACTTTACTTTTTATAAATTTATGATTTTTAATGAAGAAAGAGAGAATGGAGTTTCGTCAAATTAAACTTTACCATATCTTTGCCACATGGCATATACTTATCCCAAAAAAGAAAAATTAAAAAGCAAAAAAACAATTGAACTTCTTTTTTCCGAAGGTCAATCTGTATCTAAGTATCCTTTGCGTTTAGTATATGTTGAAAATTCATTTGATAACGAAGAGCTTATCAAATTTGGCGTTTCCGTTTCTAAAAAATATTTCAAAAAAGCAGTTGATCGAAATTATCTAAAAAGAGTACTCAGAGAATGTTATCGATTAAATAAAAATATTCTCCAAGAAAGTATAGATAAACCCATAGCTATAATGTTTTTTTATCAATCCAAAGAAGTGCTTTCCTATCAAGAAATTAACGAAAAAACCGTTCAGCTTTTTGAGAAATTTATCGAAAAAGTAAAAGAATAATTTTTGGCTACATTTTTGTTATGTTTAAATAATAACCAAAATGTAAACTCATGAAAAAAATAATCTTTTTTTTAGTTGTTGTCTTAGTTGTTGTTTCTTGTAAAAAAGAACATGAAATCCCTGAAGTTAATGAGTCCAAAGTAATGGCTAATCTTTCCGAAGATTCTTTTGCACCAGTAATGTCAAATGGGCTCAATGTCAACTCTTCTATACAGCCTCAAATTATTAAAACAGGAAGATTACGTTTTCCCACGAACAACCTTAACGAAAGCTATTTAAAGATAACCTCATCCTTAAAAAAGCATAATGGAAACGTTGAAAAAGATATGTCTGGTAAAGATTATGAAGATTCATTTTACAGAACAATTACAATTCGAATCCCGAACAGTTCGTTTGATTTGTTTATTAATGATATTACTAAAGGCGTAAACTATTTTGATATTAAAGAAGTCGAATCGGTTGATGTTACCGATCAATTTGTTGATCTCAAGGCAAGACTAAAGGCAAAAAAAACACTAGAAGAGCGTTATTTACAAGTTTTAGATAAAGCAAGTAAAGTTTCCGAAATTCTAGAAATTGAAAAACAATTAGCCATTATTAGAGAAGAAATTGAAGCAAAACAAGCGCAACTTAATTATTTGCAAAGTCAAGTAAGTATGAGTACAATTAGCATAGAAATGTATACTGAAAGTGCTTCAGGAAATAATGCTACTGTATCGTATTCAAGAAAAATGTGGAATGCAGTAGTTTCTGGTTTTAATGGAATTTCAAGTTTCTTTATTGGTTTATTACATATTTGGCCATTTATACTTATTTTAGCAGTGGTGATTTTCCTTTTAAAAAGAAAAATCAAAAAAAACAATTAAGTATGAAATCTATTCTTCGTAAAAAAATATTGATTCCTTTATTTGCTTTAGCATTCCTTTTTGTAGGAGTTAGTTTTAGAAACGATTTTTTTGAAATTGCTAAACAAATTGAAATTTTTACCAATTTATTTAAAACTGTAAATCAAAATTACGTAGACGAAACCAATCCTGGAGAGTTAATGGACAATGCCATTAAAAACATGCTGATTGAACTGGATCCTTATACAGTGTTTTTTAACGAACAAGATGTTTTAAAGTTCAAAATAAACACAACTGGAGAATACACAGGAATTGGCGCAATGGTTAGCCGTAAAGATGGGCGTGTTTTTATCAAAGAAATTTATAAAGGGTTCCCTGCTGATAAAGCAGGACTTAAAGCTGGTGATGAAATTGTACAAATTGGCGATATCAACTTAAAAGAATACAAAGAAGACGCATCGCAATTATTAAGAGGTTCAAAAAACACCAAAGTAAATTTAGAAATCCTTCGTCAAGATAAAAAACAAGCAATTGCAATAATTTTAGACGAAGTTGATATTAAAGCGGTTCCATATTATTCATTAATAGATGCGAATACAGGTTATATCGTTTTAAATAAATTTACCGAAACGGCAAGTAAGGAAACAAAGGCCGCTCTTATAGATTTAAAAGGTAAAGGTGCCACAAAAATTATTCTAGACTTAAGATCAAATCCAGGCGGATTACTACATGAGGCAGTAAATATTTGTAACTTGTTTGTTCCAAAAAACGAAGTAATTGTTACTACAAAATCTAAAAATGAAAAACATAATAATATCTATAAGACCAACTATGAACCTGTAGATTTAGAAATACCATTAACTATTTTAGTCGATGGCAAAAGTGCTTCTGCCTCTGAAATTGTTGCAGGCGCTTTACAAGACTTAGATAGAGCGGTGATTGTAGGAAACAGAAGTTTTGGAAAAGGATTGGTGCAACGACCGTTAAACCTTGCTTACGGAACTCAAGTAAAAGTAACCATTTCAAGATATTTTACACCATCAGGCAGATGCATTCAAGCATTAGATTATGCTAGAAAAGATGCAAATGGAAAAGCCATAAAAATTAAGCAAGAAAATTTTAACGAGTTTAAAACAAAAGGCGGAAGAACTGTTTATGATGGTGGTGGAATTTTACCCGATGTAATTATTGAAGAAACCAAACTAAGTGCCATTACAGAAGATTTAGTAAAAAACGATGCCATTTTTGATTTCGCAACGCAATTGTATTATACCCATTTAAATACCGGTTTACCAAACAACATTAGTGAAGGTGATTTTAACGCATTTAAGCAGTTTTTAAAGCAAGAAAAATACAATTTCGCCACAGAAACCAGCTTAGCTTTAAAAAAGGTTTTAGAAACGGCGAAAAAAGAAAAAATAGAAACCGGAATAACTAAAGAATATGCGCTTTTACAAGCAGCAATTGAAAAAAGCATGAATGATGAAATTGTTTCCAATAAAAAAGAAATTATTAAATTGCTTTACGACGAGTTAATTATTCGCTTTCAATACCGTGATGGTTTATACCTAAATTACACACAGAACAATACAGAAATTAATAAAGCAAAAACCATTTTAAACAACGAATTAGAATATAAAAAAATATTAAAAAAATAACATGCGTAGAATTTTAGCCCTATTATTTAGCCTATTTTTCTTTGGTGCATTTGCGCAAGAAGAAGAAGTACATTCTATTTATTTTCAATTTGACAAATACAATTTGAAAGACGAACAAGCCGATGCTGTAGTAAAGTTTATACAAAAAATTGACACTTCAAATGTTGAAACTATTGAGATTTTTGGGTATTGTGACGACAGAGGAAAAGACGCATATAATTTTGATTTGTCCACAAAAAGAGCCAATACGGTTAAAGACAAACTAGTAAGTAAAGGCATCAAAAGTAAAATTATCATTACCCTTGAAGGAAAAGGTAAGGTGTTAATTGACGACGATTTAGAAACGAATATTCCTGAAGCGCGTTCAAAGAACAGAAGAGTAGATGTTGTTGTAAATTACAAGCCTGTTATTATTGAAGATTTAAAAATTCCTGGTGTTTACAGCACAATCCCTAAAAACCCTGTTGTAGGCGATAGAATTTACTTAGATAAATTGTTGTTTGATAGAGGAAGTAGTAAACTTACCTATAAAGCTAAAAAAGAGTTAGAGCGTGTAGCTAAATTGCTGTATCGTTATAAAAATATTGAGTTTGAAATTCAAGGTCATGTGTGTTGTACGCCCTCATTCCATAAAGAAGCAATAGACAGAGAAACTCGAAAAAGAGAATTGTCTACAAACAGAGCAATTTCAGTTTACACTTATTTGGGTTTTAGAAAAATAAACAAAAAGAGAATGACTTATAAAGGCTATGGTAATACGCAACCGCTTGGAAAAGGACCTTTATTAGACCGTAGAGTGGAGCTTGTGATTACTAAGATTTAAGGCTTATAAAACTTAATAAATAGCGCATATACAATAGTTGGCGGTAATTGTAAATCCGCATAACTAAAGAACATTTAGAAGAAATAAAATGAAATCTAAAAATTTTACAAGCTTACTAATTTTACTTTTAATATTTTCGGGTTGTGGAAAAAATGTAGAAGATTCTCATCCAGAAATTATGAAACCGAATTGGACTGATGTGAAATCAGAAAACCTCAAATTGAAAATTGGCGATATAATTTCTATTAAAACAGAAAACAATTTATTGTATGGAATTGTAATGGATTACAACGAAGATGAAATGGGCATTTGGTATGGAATATGTTTAAGCAAAACAAAGATTGAAAAACTAAACATAAATAATTCTCAATTTTTTGGAAGAAAAATTCCAAGCGGATTGGTAACTACTAATTGTATTGAATGTTTTGACTTAACATATCTAAACGAAAAAGGAATAAACGAAAACTTAACCGTTTTTGGAAACATAAAACTGAATCGAGATAATATTAGCATTGGCGCAAATAGTACTGCAATTAATATTTCTGAAATTGAAAGGAATTATGAATTTGGAGCAAAACAAAGATTGAAAAAGCCAACCGAATGTGATGAAAAGGTTTTGAGCATAAACCGAATTGACGAAAGATATATGAAATTGAGCAATATAATATCCAAATAAGAACAACTGCCGCCAACACGCGCTTTGCGCTATTGCGAATTTTTTTGCAAACCGGACGTTTTTCTTTCGCTAGAAATATTATTTTAGCAGAAAATACTCAGTTCCGAAGCTCGCAACAGCGTAAAGCGCGGGAACGTTAAACAGAATGAATAGAGTTTTAAAAATATTATCCATATTCACACTTACAATTCTGGGTTGTAAAGCACAGAAGAATGATCCAACTGATTTTATTCCGAAAGGATATGTAGTATATGAAAAACATTTTGGAGACCTAAATAATGATGGAGAGAAAGATTGCGTTCTTATAATTAAGAAAACTGACACAAGTAATATCGTTACGAATAGATTTGATAAAAAAGTTGATAGAAATAGACGTGGAATTATTGTGCTATTTAAAAACAAGGAAGGTTATCAACTTGCTGATAAAAATTATGACTGTTTTTCATCTGAAAATGAAGATGGAGGGGTTTATTTTCCGCCCGATTTATGGGTTGAGATTAAAAACGAAAAATTAAGTGTGCACTATGGTCACGGCAGATATGGATATTGGGAATATACTTTCCGATTTCAAAACTCAAATCTTGAATTGATTGGATATGATTCAAGTAGTAATCGTGGACCAGTCACAATGAAAGTGACAAGTATTAACTTCTTAACAAAAAAGAAATTAGTCAAAGTGAACACCAATGAAAATGCAGAAAGTGGTGGTGAGTCATTTAAGGAGACCTGGGGTAATATTAAAACAGAAAATTTAATTAAACTGTCTGAAATAAAAGACTTTGATGAATTAGATATGTATAGTTATTAATTTATTAAAGAACATTGTTACAAACAACTATACTCATAACCGAAACCGTTACTTCCTCTTCATTTGAATATGCGGAATATCGTCTTCTAAATACATTTCGCTAGTTTGTACAAAACCGTGGCTTTCGTAAAACTTTTTTAAATATTCTTGCGCAGAAATCGTAATTGCAGTTTCGTTATAGTGTTCCTTAACCGCTTCAATTGAAACTCGCATTAAATCGTGTCCAAATTTTTTATCTCTGTATTTCGGACTCACAACGACTCTTCCTATAGAAGCTTCATCAAAATAATAACCTTTATCAAAAATACGGGTATAAGCCGCTAAATTTCCTTCGTAGTAGCCTAAAACGTGTAACGCCTTCTGGTCTTTACCATCAACATCTTGATAAACGCAATCTTGCTCCACTACAAACACCTCAGCGCGAAGTTGAAGCACTTCATATAGCTCTTGTGTAGAAAGTTCGTTAAATCGCTTTATTTCGAATGTAAGCATATGTGGGTTGATGGGTGTTAGGTTTTGGGTAAATGGTGCTGAGTGATGGATGTTGGAAAAAAACTAATACCTAACACCCATTACCCAATACCTATTTTAAAAATTTAACCGATTGTATAATTGCTTCCAATTCAAATACTAAATCTCTTTTAGATTTTGAAGGATGAAATGTAAAACCTTCTAAAATTAAATAACGATTGTTTTTTTCGTCTTTAATTGCATAGTTTACAAAAGGTCCGGCCATGAAATCATTTTTCAAATCCCAAGTTCCTTTTGTCAAATATGTTTTTCTTCCAGCAACTGTAGTTTCAAATAAATACGGCGCATATGCTGGCTCAGTAATCATCCAAGTGTTTGGCAAAACTCCATGAATGAATTGTTTTCCAATAGAATCGCGCATTTGGGTAATATTATTTACAATATTATTGTCTTTTTCTATGGTTTCATAAGGAACTTCGTACACTAAAACGCTGTTATAACTAGCCCCGTTGTTGAATTGTTTTCTTATCCAAAGAAAATTTTCTTCAATCATATCGTATTTATATCCAAACCCAATTGTTAAACCAACGCCAAACTTATTTCTAACTTTTTTATCGTTAACAGCCGCTTTTTTTAATCGTACTTGATTTTCAACAATATCACCTGCTTTAATTTTAGAAATTATTTCAGCTGATTTTTGTTCTAAAATCATTAAAATATCTGCATTGGTTTTACCAAAAACATAAAACACTTGTTGCGGCTTTGCAAATTGATTTACTTGATGGCTATAGCCTGTTTTATCAGATTTTTGTACAATTATTATATTTCTACTTTTTCGTACAAAGCCCTCAAATATTTTAGAAGGATATTGATTCAAAGTAAATAATGGCTCTTCTTGTGGTAATCCATCAACTGGAGCTGCAAATTTTTTACGAATAGTATCTCCTAATTCGCCAGCCCACAAATTTTCATCTATAATGATTGAAACATTATTAATTTTTGCATTTGATTCTGGTAAAATCGCTTTTTTCTCTGCTTCTGAATCTTTACATGAAACAAAAAACACAACACTAATAATTAATAATAAAATCTTTTTCATACGTTTGGTTTTAGCCTTTAATTTTTAACTTCATTCCTGGTCTAATATTATTACCACTAATATCGTTCCAATCTTTTAAGTTATCTGCAGAAACGCCAGGAAACTTCTTTGCAATTGTGTATAAAGAGTCTCCTGATTTTACTGTGTAAGTCCCGTTATTACTAGCGTTTCTTGAAGATGAACTTGACGTTTTTGCAGATGAATAAATTTTTAAAGTTTTTCCTGCTTGAATGTTATTTCCTCTTATATGGTTCCAACTTCTTAATGAACTGATTGAAACATTGTATTTATCGGCAATTAATCCAAGGCTTTCACCGCGTCTTATTTTATGGTATTGAACACTTGAGTTTGAACTGCTATTAGATGTTTTTGTCGAAGAAGCATAACTTGGTTGCTCTTTCTTAGCATCGATATAATCTACATAAGCGTAAATTTTATCTTCATTAGAAACAAAAACACCTAATTTGTTTTTTGGAAGCCTTAAAAAACGTGGTTTTTCTTCGTTATAAGGAATAATGTCTAACTTGTAAATTGGGTTTAAAAACTTAATTTCTTCAACAGAAATGTCCAATAAATCAGATACTTGCTGAAAACTAAGTTGTTTTCGTACTTTTACTGTATCCGTTTCAAAATAAGTAACCGGTGCCTTTTTAGGCTGTAAACCGTGCTCTTTTTGAAATTCGTAAATGTAAAGCGTTGCTAAAAAAGCCGGAACATAATTTGCCGTTTCACGTGGAAGATTTCTTCGAATATTCCAATAATTTTGGCTTCCGCCCGAACGACGAATAGCTTTAGAAACATTTCCTGGTCCTGCATTATAAGAAGCTAAAACCAAACTCCAGTCGCCAAATATTTTATACAAACTTGATAAATATTGACAAGCAGCTTCTGTTGCTTGAAGAGGATCGTAACGCTCATCTACATAAGAAGTAACTTCAAGGTTAAACTGTTTTCCTGTTGGATACATAAATTGCCACAAACCTGTTGCACCAACTCTTGATCTTGCTTTAGGGTTTAATGCCGATTCTACAATAGCCAAATATTTAATTTCTAATGGAACATCGTATTTTGACAAATGCTCTTCAAACATTGGGAAATAATATTCTGAAATTGCCATTAAACGTTCAAAACTCGACTTTCTATTTTTTAAATAGGACTTAATTACATTTTCTAATGCAGGATTGTAGTCAATAACAAAAGGTGTTTTTGCATTCAGTTTTTTCAATCTGCTTTTCAATAAATCAGTCGATAATTCATAGTCTACAACCGAATCAATATCCACTTCATTAATATCAGAAAACATAGTTTCGTATAAATCTTCATTTGAAAGTTCTTCCAACCATCGTTGGTCGATGCAATTACTCGTACTGTGATTTACAAAAGTTGCTTTTAAAGAATCGATGTACGATACTTTTGGCAATTCTAAAGAAACTTCACTTTGTGCGCTTTCTTGGGAAAAGCCAGAATAAGCCAACAAAAGCGTTAGTGTTACTATTTTAATTTTTTTCATGTTATTCTTTTTAAGTTTGGGGCACTAAACAGAATACTTTTATTTTAGTATTTAATCATTTAAAATTGCCGCTATTCCAGGCAAAGTTTTTCCTTCTAACATTTCCAACATAGCACCACCGCCAGTTGAAACATAACTCATTTTTGGCTCGAAGCCAAATTGCTTAACAGCAGCAACACTATCTCCTCCGCCAACTAGCGAAAAGGCTCCGTTTTTTGTTGATTCTGCAATATAATCTCCAAGAGAAATTGTTCCGTTTGCAAAAGATTCCATTTCAAAAACACCTAATGGACCGTTCCAAAGAATTGTTTTTGAATCTAAAATTATGCGTTTTATAATTTCTAACGATTTTGGTCCAGAATCTAATCCTTGCCAACCGTCAGGAATTTGTTTTACATCAACTACTTGCGTATTGGCATCGTTTGAAAAAGCATCGGCAGCTACAACATCTACAGGCAAGTGAATTTGAACGCCTTTTTCTTTCGCTTTTTTAAGAATTTCAATAGCTAATTCTAGTTTATCGTCTTCGCAAATAGAATTTCCAATTTTTCCGCCTAAAGCTTTTATGAATGTAAACGTCATTCCACCACCAATAATCATGTGGTTTACTTTATCTAATATATTTTCAATTACCGTAATTTTTGAAGAAATTTTAGAACCTCCAAGAATTGCAGTTACTGGTTTTTCAGAATTTTTAAGTACTTTTTCAATGCTTTCAATTTCTTTGGCTAATAAATTTCCGAAGCATTTTTTACCCGCAAAAAATTGCGCAATAATAGTTGTTGAAGCATGTGCTCTATGCGCTGTTCCAAAAGCATCATTTACATAAATATCGCCTAAGTTGGCTAATTTTTGAGCAAATGCAACATCACCTTTTTCTTCTTCTGCATAAAAACGTAAGTTTTCAAGCAATAAAACTTCACCTGCCTTTAAATTTGAAGCTAATTCAACAGCTTCATTTCCAATACAATCGTTTGTAAATTTTACACTTCTTCCTAAAACTTTTTCTGTTTCAGCAAGAATGTGTTTTAAAGAATATTTCTCTTCAACTCCTTTTGGTCTCCCAAGGTGACTCATTAAAATAACACTTCCGCCTTCGTTAATAATTTTATCAATAGTTGGTTTAGCCGCTTCAATTCTAGTATTGTCTGTTACTTTAAAGTTTTCGTCTAAAGGCACATTAAAGTCAACTCTAATTATTGCTTTTTTATTCTTAAAATTGAAGTCATTCAGTGTTTTCATAATTCGAATTTGGTTTGAAGAAAGCAAATATAAAATTTTGTGTTTTAAATTGGTATAAAAATATGTTATAATTCTTTTTCTTCAGAAGTTAGCCTAGTTGTTTTAGTTTAAATGAACTCGTTTGGTGAAATTAGTTTTTAATGATCGTTTTTCGTCAGTTCGAGTGATTTTCTTCCCAAAGTTTCGGGGAAGAAAATTGTATCGAGAACAAGAAAAAATTTATTAAAAACGGCTCTCGATACATTTTTTGTTCCGTTTTACTACACAAAAATCACTCGAACTGACGTTTTAGATAATTGAACATAAAGAGTTAAAAAAATATTTTTTTACTTTTATGAAGTGAAAAATAATTATTTCAATTAGGTTTGTGCTATGCTTTTTAAAGACATTCTAGGACAAGATCATATAAAAAATCACTTGACAAAAAGTGCCACTGCCGGACGCATTCCGCATGCGCAACTCTTTGTTGGTCCGGAAGGTAGCGGAACGTTATCTATGGCAATTGCTTACGCACAATATATTTTGTGTGGCAACATTGACCAAGAAAACACCAACGGAAATGAAGCGTGTAACTTAAAGTTTGGTAATTTTTCACATCCCGATTTGCATTTTGTTTTTCCGGTTGCCACTAACGAAGATGTGAAAAAACATCCGGTGAGTGCGAATTTCATGGTTTCGTGGAGGGAATTCTTACATGAAAATCCGTACGGAAGTTTATTTGATTGGTACAAGAAAATTGGTGTAGAAAAAAAACAAGGTCAAATAGGAGTAGACGAAGCAAGTGAAATTAACAAAACGCTTTCTTTAAAAGCTTATGAAGGCGGATACAAAGTAATGATTATTTGGATGGCCGACAAAATGAATACGGCTGCTTCCAATAAATTACTGAAATTATTAGAAGAACCGCCCAACAAAACGATTTTTATTCTAATCACCGAACATCTTGACGATTTATTGCAAACGATTATTTCGCGCTGCCAAATATTAGACTTTATAGGAATTAGTGAAAGTGTTATTGCTGAAAATTTGGTTTCACGTGAAAATTGCGACCAAAATGTAGCCTTGAAAATTGCACATCAAAGCGAAGGAAATTACAATAAAGCATTGCATATCTTAAAAAAAGATGCCGACGAATATCCGTTTGAAGAATGGTTTATTGAATGGATACGAAGTGCATTTAAAGCCAAAGGAAATGCCACCGCTATTTTAGACTTGATAAAATGGAGCGAAAACATTGCGGGCTTGGGTAGGGAAGTGCAAAAGCAGTTTTTAAACTATTGCATTTATTTTTTTAGACAGGCTTTAATTGCGAATTACCAAGCAAAAGAATTGGTCTTTTTTGAACCAACTGTTCCTAATTTTAATTTAGAAAAATTTGCTCCTTTTGTAGATGGAAGCAATATAAATGATATCTTTAAAGAACTTGAAACCGCTATTTACCATATTGAGAGAAATGGAAATAGTAAAATTATTTTAACCGATTTATCGATAAAACTAACCCGATTAATTCATAAAAAACAATAATTATGACACACGCAGCTTCAATTTTAATCTTGTTGTTACTTGCCGTAACTTTTTTACAATCTGGATATGATAAAATAAAAGACTGGAAAGGAAATATTTCTTGGCTAAAAGAACATTTTGCAGGAACTATTTTTGCCAACCAAGTGCCCATGTCGTTATTTATCATTTTAGTATTAGAAATAATTTCTGGTGTATTGTGTATTTCTGGAATTATAAATTTAGTGACTAAAGATTCTACTGTAATGGCGCTTTATGGTGCTAACTTATCGTGTTTAACACTTATCTTTTTACTTTTTGGACAACGTATTGCTAAAGATTATGATGGCGCAAGAACCATTGTAATTTATTTTGTGCCTGCAGTATTGGCGGTTTATATGTTGAGTTAGGATTTGATTATAGTATAAAGTTCTGTTTCAGATAACACAAACCGCATAAACAATAAAATTATTTATGAAAAGAGCTTATTACTCAAGTAATATACAAAACTTTTTACTTGAATCCGATTCAAGTATTTTAGGTGAATTAACTGCCAATCACAGTAATAGAACAATTGAAGAATTACAAGTAAATGCATGGCGCAAACAAATAACTATTCTAAAAAAACAACTAATTGAATTTCAAGGTCAAATTTATTTTGAATTTGCAATTCCTAGAATGGGTAAACGAGTAGATAATATCGTAATCATAAATAATGTTGCTTTTATTATTGAATTTAAAGTTGGTGATGGTGGATTTGAAAAACATGCAATTGAACAAGTAATTGATTACACTATTGATTTAAAAAATTTCCACGAAGGAAGTCATAAAATTAACCTTATTCCTGTTTTGGTTGCCACAAATGCCGTAAGTGTTACTGAGCAAAATACTCACGTTGTGATCCATGAAACTGCTGCAAAATCTAATCAACATGATTTAGCTAAAACATTTAATCAATATTTAAATACTGATAGAGAATCAATAAATATTGAATATTGGGAAAACTCAATTTACAAACCAACACCAACAATCGTAGAAGCTGCCCAAGCTCTATATAAGGGACATAATGTTCAAGAAATTACTAGATCAGATTCTGGAACTATTAATCTCACTAAAACATCAAATTGCATTAATTCAGTTATTGATAAATCAAAAGCTAAGGGAATTAAATCTATTTGTTTTGTCACTGGTGTGCCTGGAGCAGGAAAAACACTTGCTGGATTAAATATAGCGGTTGAAAGAATGAATACGGATAAAGATGAACATGCTGTTTTTTTATCTGGTAATGGTCCTTTAGTTGATGTATTAAGGGAAGCGCTAACAAGAGACGAAGTCTTAACTGCTAAAGAAAATGGTGAAAAGCTAAACAAAAAACAGGCAGCCATTAAAGCAAATGCTTTTATTCAAAACATTCATCATTTCAGAGATGATAATTTACGTTCAGATAAAGCTCCTGTTGAAAAGGTTGTAATTTTTGATGAAGCTCAAAGAGCCTGGACGAAAGATCAAGCAAGTTCATTCATGAAAAGAAAAAAGGGAGATGAAAATTTTAACAAATCCGAGCCTGAATTTTTAATTGATGTTATGAATCGGCATTCTGAATGGTGTACAATTATTTGTTTAATTGGTGGTGGGCAAGAAATAAACACAGGCGAAGCTGGATTAGAAGAATGGGTTAGTTCACTTAAAAACCATTTTCCAGACTGGGAAATTTATTATTCTAATTCAATATTACAAAGCGATAATTACTTAAAATCTGAAGAATCAAGAATGTGGTTAGTTGGAAATGGAATAAGTGAAATTGAATTACATCTTGCAGTCTCTGTAAGGTCTTTTAGATCAGAGCAACTATCTAATTTTATTCACGAACTTCTCAATGTTAAAATTGATACCTCAAAACTTATATACTCTGAAATCAAAACAACATATCCTATTGTCTTAACTCGAAACCTTGAAAAGGCTAAAGAATGGCTTCATAAAAAAGCTAAAGGAAGTGAAAGAATTGGATTGATAAGTTCATCTGGAGCAAGAAGACTTCGCCCGTTAGGTATTGATGTGAAAAATGAAATATCTGCACCAAGTTGGTTTCTAAATAATAACCAAGACATTCGATCTTCTTATTTCTTAGAAGAAGTCGCTACAGAATTCGATATTCAAGGTCTAGAAATAGATTGGGCTTGTGTTGCATGGGGTGGGAATTTCCATATGAATAATACAAATTGGAAATATCAGAACTTCAAAGGAACTAAATGGCAAAATATTAATAAAGATATAGATAAAGAATATCTAAAAAATACGTACCGAGTTCTTCTAACTAGAGCGAGGCAAGGAATGGTTATATTTATTCCTGAAAGCAGCGATATTGATCACACAAGACCTAAAGAATATTATGATGGGACTTATGAATATCTAAAAGAAATTGGAATAAAAGAAATTTAACTTCCCAAACTCGCTTTAAACAAACGCAGTTCGTCCCAAGAAAATGCATCGCCGTGTTTTTCTTTTAATTCGCCTAAACTTTCACCATTAAAATCTTTAAAAGCGGCAGCAAGAGCAACAATTTTATCTTCGGGTAAAATGTCGGCTAACTCAACCGTTTCCATCTGAATTAATTTAGTAAAATGACTAAAAATAGTGGAAGGTGTTAATTTACGTTGTTTAGCAATGTCGTAAATAGAAAGTCCTTGCATCCAAAGTTCTAAGGTAATTTCAATAGTTGCTTTTTTAGGTTCTTTTTTCTTCTTCTT
>JBEDTP010000199.1:0-18959 GCA_040119075.1 Flavobacterium sp. | reverse complement strand
TAGCCCAAACGGAAGTTACTATTATTCTAACGCAGAAACCAATAATGCAAATAGAACCAATCGTATTAATTTACTGCCAACAGGAAATACAAATACTTTAGCCGAATCTAAAACAAGGTCAATTACAGATGGTCATAATGTGTCTATGGACTTTGAAATAAAACTAGATTCAACTGCAACATTATACATAAGTCCAAGTTTTTCTAAAGGAGAGATTAAAAATAAAAATTCTGGTTTTGACGCAACTTTTGATGAATCTGGAGCTGCTTTAAACGAAAATACAACTGATAATAGTTGGACAAGTAAAAATGACACATTTAAGAATAACATCTATTTTTATAAAGGATTAAAGAAAAAAGGAAGGGGAATTAGCGCTTCATTTAATAACGAAAACAGTAAAAATAATTCCGATTTATATACAAAAACGACAACAACTTTCTTTCAATCAGGAAATTCAGACGATGATAGAAATCAGTTTAGAGCTGACGATTCAAAAAAGGACAGTTTTAGAGCAGAGATTGGATATTCTGAGCCATTAAGAGATTCTCTTGTCTTTAACTTTAAAACAACTTATAGTTACAAAAAATCTAGAGATACTAGAACTACTTTTGATTTTGATGCTGGACTAAATGAATATAATAATTTTAACGACATTCTTTCTAATGATATTCTTTCAAGTACTTCGTCTGTGACACCAATGGTTGGAATTAGTGTTAGGAAAAAGAAATTAAGAGGAAGTATTTCAATGGGAACAGAAATTATAAACTTCAACAATCAATCTAATTATTTATCAAATAAAACCAATGTAAATAAAAATTACATGTATCCAAAAATGAATGGTTATTTGAGTATTACTTTGGCAAAATCAAAATCTATTTATAGTTACTATTCTTATAGTGTTAATTTGCCTACTGCAAATCAAATTTTGCCTTTCCAAAATCTTTCAAATCCTTTAAATACATTTATAGGTAATGCCGATTTAAAACCAAATGAAAATTATTCAATGTATTTGAATTTTAATAATTATGATTATCCTACACGAAGCGGTTTTTATGCTTATGCAGGAGGAGATTATGATATGAATCAAATTGTGGCATCAACGACATACGATTCAGATTTTAAAGCAACAACAACTTATCAAAATGTAGATAAAGCATATAATACTTATGTTGGTTTTAGTTTTAATAAATCTTTAAAGAAGGAAACAAGAACTTTTAAATATGGGTTTGGGCTTCAGTTAGGATATGATTTTAATCAGGGATTGACAAATGCCGAATTATTTGAATCAAAAGGATTAACGCTAAATCCTAGGGTTAATGCTTCATGGATTATTGATGAATTAATTACGATTAACCCATCTTATAAATATACATATATTAGTAATGATTTTACCAATTATGTAATTGATAACACTAAAAATTTCAGACATAGTGCTAAATTAGAAATTACAACCTATTGGCCTAAAAAAGTAGTTTTAGGAAGTGATTTTGGTTATAACTATAATTCTAATATTGCAAATGGTTTCCAAAAAGATTTTTATTTATGGAATTTGAGTTTAGGGTATAATTTTTTCCAAGATAAATTATTAGCAAAAGTAAAAATATATGATGTTTTAAATCAAAATGTAAGTGCAACAAGAACAATTACTCCAACTGCAATTACAGATGCTGAGAATACAGTTTTACAACAATATGCAATGTTTTCTTTAACTTATAAACTAGAGAAATTTGGAGGAAAGAAAAAGAAAGACAATTCCTTTTATTTCGATTAGTCTAAAACATATAAATAAAAAACTCGTTAGAAAATCTAACGAGTTTTTTTTAATTTATTATGTTAATTGGATTACCAACTTCCGCCAGCTCCACCGCCAGAGAAGCCTCCGCCACCAAAACCACCACCGAAGCCTCCGCCACCAAAACCACCACTAGATGAGCCTCCACCAAAGCTTCCTCCGCCGTTTCCACGACCAAGGCTGCTTAAGATAATTACATCCATTAGACTAGGGCCTCCAAAGTTTCCGGTTCCGCTATTGTTACCGTTACCTTTGTTTTTTGAAATTAGAATGATAAGTATAATGATAAAGAATATGAAAAAGATAATAGGAATACCACTTCCTTTATTATTCTGCTTTCGAGTTCCTTTGTAAGTTCCTTTAATAACTTCAAAAATTGCATCTGTACCAGCATTTAAGCCGTTATAATAACTACCAGTTTTAAATTCAGGGATAATTATTTCTCTAACAATTTCACCAGTTATTCCGGCAGATAAATATTGTTCTAATCCGTAGCCTGGCGAAATCCAAATTTTTCTTTCATCTCTTGCTAATAAAATTATTACACCATTATCATTTTTTTCTGTTCCACCAATTCCCCATTCTTGTCCCCATTTTGGTGTAAGAATTCCAATATCTTCTCCCTTAAGGCTTTCTATGGTTATAATTACAATTTGAGTTGTGGTTGAATCAGCGAAATGAATTAATTTTTCTTCTAAATTTTGTTTTTCTGAAGCAGATAAAACGTTTGCATAATCATATACACTCGTTTGAAATTTTGGAACTTCAGGAATATTATACTGAGAAAACAGTAAATTGCTACTGAAGAATAAGGTAAACAATAAAAATAGATTACGTACTATTTTCACCTTTTGCCTTTTGTCTTTTGCCTTTTTACTTATGCTCATTATCCTTTTGATATTTCATTAGAAAGTTCGTTAGTGTCGTCTGACTGATATGGAAAATAATGTTTCAATTTTTCTCCAGCTCTTAAGACACCTTCAACCAAACCTTTCTTAAATTCTTTATTTTTAAAATGCTCTAAAACAATATCTTTTGTGCAATCCCAAAAGTCAGTTTCTACAACTTTGTTTATTCCTTCATCACCTAAAATAGCGAAACCTTTATTAGCAACACCTATATAAAACAACACGCCATTTCTAGCTTCTGTTTTATACATTTCTAGTGTAGAAAAAACCTCCTTAGCTCTTTCTAGAGGAGGTTTTTCTGATGTTTCTTCAATATGCACACGAATTTCTCCCGAAGTGTTTTTTTCGGCTGTAACTATAGCTTGAACAATTTCTTGTTCTTCTTCTTTGGTTAAGAAATCTTCGGTTTTAGACATTATTTTGCTTCTTCTTTGTCGTTTCCAAAATCAAATTCTACGTCAACTGGTTTTTCTGCTCCAGCGACAGCTTCAAAATATGCTTTTTCTTTAAACCCAAACATGTTTGCAAATAAATTATTTGGGAAAATTTTAATGTGATTATTATATGGTTTTACAGCTTCGTTAAAACGTGTTCTAGCTGTTAAAATTTGATTTTCAGTGCTTGCCAATTCATCTTGTAATTTTAAGAAATTTTGATTCGCTTTTAAATCAGGATATCTTTCAACAGTTACCAATAAACGAGATAAAGCAGATGAAACACCACTTTGCGCTTGGTTAAATTGCGCTAATTGTTCAGGTGAAATATTTGTTGGATCTATGGTTACCGAAGTCGCCTTTGAACGTGCACTTATAACTGCTTCAAGAGTTGATTTTTCAAAATCTGCAGCACCTTTAACTGTTTTAACCAAGTTTCCAATTAAATCATTTCTTCTTTGGTAAGAAGTATTTACATTTCCCCAAGCTTCTTGAACTGTTTGGTCTAAAGTAATTGCGTTATTATTAATTCCTTTTACATAGCTGTACATTCCAAATATAACTACTACAGCAATTATCCACGGTAAGAATTTTTTCATAAGTTTAATTTTTTAAAGTTGATTTTTAAGATTTGTTAATTGTGATTTTATAGTTTCTAATTTTCTAATGATTTCAAATTTGTCTAACGTTTTCTTTTGGTTTTCTTTCAAATGAATTTTCGCTCCATCAAGAGTGAAGCCTCGTTCTTTGACCAAATGAAAAATAAGTTGAAGGTTTTTTACATCTTCTGGAGTAAATTTTCGATCTCCTTTTGCATTTTTCTTGGGCTTTATAATATCAAATTCTTTTTCCCAAAAACGAATCAAGGATGTGTTTACATCAAATGCTTTGGCAACTTCTCCAATACTGTAATATCTTTTTTCTGGTAATTCTAAATGCATTAGTCTAAAGATTGGTTTTCTTGATTAGCAAGTTTTGTGATTTCAACATATTCTTGAGCAGAAATACTTCCGTAATAGAAATTTAAAGGGTTTATTTTTTCTTTTCCTTTAATTACTTCATAATGTAAATGCGGAGCTTCACTTCGTCCTGTACTTCCTACATAACCAATGACATCACCTCTTTTTACTCTTTTACCAGGTCTACAATTGTATTTACTTAGATGCGCATACAAAGTTACATATCCGTAACCGTGACTAATCTGAATGTGATTTCCATATCCAGATAACGAATTATCTGCTTTTAAAACTACTCCGTCACCTGTTGCATAAACAGGAGTTCCTGTTTTAGCAGTAAAATCCATTCCGTAATGAAATTTTCTAATTTTGGTAAAAGGATCACTTCTATAACCAAAACCAGAGGCCATTCTTTTTAAATCTTCATTTTTAACCGGTTGAATGGCAGGAATTGCAGCCAATAGCTTTTCTTTCTGTTTGGCTAAAGCAACAATTTCGTCTAATGATTTAGATTGTATTACCAATTCTTTAGTTAGTATGTCTACTTTTTTATTGGTGTTTATTACCAATTCAGAATTATTAAAACCTTCTAAATCCTTATATCTGTTTGTTCCTCCAAAACCAGCTTTCCTTTGTTCGTCAGGTATAGGTGAAGTATTAAAGTAAATTCTATAAATATTATTATCTCTTTCTTCAATTGCACTTAACACATCAGTCATTAAGTCCATTTTTCGATTCAATAATTTATAGTTCAACTTCATTGATTCTAATTCTCCTGTAAGTAATTTATCTTTTGGTGTTTCAAAATAAGGAGTGTTTATCAATAAGACTAAACATAAAAACCCAAACAGTAATGATGATAATAAAAACAAGAAAATGTAACCAACTTTTTTTCGTTTTTTCGTTTTTATACGTTTATATGCTAAATTTTCAGCATCGTAATAATATTTTACTTTAGACATGTTCTAAAATTACTATTTTTGCACCAGTTAAAAATTGGTTTACAATGGTTATACGAACAAATTTAATAAATGTTACGTTTTATACTATTATTTAATGTGAAACTTTTTGTTTGTAAAGTAACCTTGTAAAAAATAAATATTTGAGAGCATTAGTAGCTGTCAAAATGAAATTCAAAAAATAAAGATGAAATCACAAGACATTCGTAAGCAGTATTTACAATTCTTTGAAAGCAAAGGGCATTTAATCGTTCCTTCAGCGCCAATCGTTTTAAAAGACGATCCAACGTTAATGTTTAATAACTCGGGAATGGCCCAGTTCAAAGAATATTTTTTAGGGAACGCCACTCCTAAAAGTAATAGAATTGCCGATACGCAAAAATGTCTTCGTGTTTCAGGAAAACATAATGACTTAGAAGATGTTGGTTTTGATACCTATCATCACACCATGTTTGAAATGCTAGGTAACTGGTCTTTTGGCGATTATTTTAAGAAAGAAGCTATTTATTGGGCTTGGGAATTTTTAACAGAAGTTTTAAAATTAGACAAAGACCGTTTGTATGTTTCTGTTTTTGAAGGAAATCCTTCAGAGAATGTGCCTTTTGATCAAGAAGCATTCGACTTATGGAAACAATTTGTAAACGAAGACCGAATTATTAAAGGAAATAAAAAAGATAATTTCTGGGAAATGGGCGATCAAGGTCCTTGTGGTCCATGTTCAGAAATTCATATCGATTTGCGTTCTGATGAAGAGCGTGCAAAAGTTTCAGGTTTTTCTTTAGTTAATGAAGATCATCCTCAAGTAGTTGAAATTTGGAACAACGTATTCATGGAATTCAACCGTAAAGCAGATGGTTCTTTAGAAAAATTACCTGCACAACACGTTGATACAGGAATGGGATTTGAACGTTTATGTATGGCAATGCAAAATGTGACTTCAAATTACGATACAGATGTTTTTACACCACTAATTGAGAAAGTGGAACAAATTACAGGATTAAAATATACTTCAAACGAAGTAAAAAACATATCAGAAGAGCAAAACAAAACGAATATAGCAATTCGTGTTATTGTAGATCATGTTCGTGCTGTAGCTTTCGCTATTGCAGACGGACAATTGCCATCAAATACAGGAGCAGGTTATGTAATTCGTAGAATTTTACGTCGTGCTATTCGTTACGGATTCACATTTTTAGGTACTAAAGAACCTTTTATTTATGAATTGGTTGCTGTTTTGGCCAATCAAATGGGGGAATTTTTTCCGGAAATTAAAACTCAACAAACTTTAGTAACAAATGTAATTCGTGAAGAGGAAGCTTCTTTTTTAAGAACTTTAGATCAAGGATTACAATTATTAGATAACGTAATTGCAAATACAAAAGGCAAACAAGTTGATGGTGCAAAAGCATTTGAATTATATGATACTTTTGGTTTTCCGATTGATTTAACCGCTTTAATTCTTAGAGAAAGAGGTTTTGACTTAGATGAAGCTGGCTTTGAAAAAGCGATGCAAGAACAAAAAAACCGTTCGCGTGCTGCTTCTGAAGTTTCTACAGATGATTGGAAAATATTAGTAGAAGGAAATGTTGAATCTTTTGTTGGTTACGACCAAACAGAGAATGAAGTAAAAATCACGAGAATTCGTAAAGTAGATTCTAAAAAAGAGGGTGTTTTATACCAAATTGTTTTAGATGCAACTCCATTTTATCCAGAAGGTGGTGGACAAGTAGGTGATAAAGGAACTTTGGTTTGCTACGCCAATTCGCATTCGCTCGGGTCAGCAAATGAGTCTATTGAAATCTTAGATACAAAAAAGGAGAATAATTTAATTTTGCATATAACTAAAAAGTTGCCTGAAAATGTTTCAGCTGGTTTTGTAGCGAAAGTAAATACCGATTTAAGAACTTCATCTTCTAAAAATCACTCAGCGACTCATTTAATGCATTTAGCATTGAGAACTATTTTAGGAACGCATGTAGAGCAAAAAGGTTCATTGGTTAATCCAAATTATTTGCGTTTTGACTTTTCTCATTTTTCAAAAGTAACAGATGAAGAAATCAAACAAGTAGAAGATTTTGTAAACCAAAGAATTCAAGCGCAAATTCCTTTGATTGAAAGAAGAAGTATTCCAATTCAACAAGCATTAGACGAAGGAGCAATAGCTTTGTTTGGAGAAAAGTATGGCGATAATGTTCGCGCAATTAAGTTTGGTGATTCAATGGAACTTTGTGGAGGAATTCATGTACAAAATACAGTTGATATTTGGTATTTTAAAATTGTTTCAGAAGGAGCAGTTGCAGCAGGAATTCGTCGTATTGAAGCAATTACCGGTGATGCCGTAAAAGATTTTTTTACAAATCAAGAAAATGCGTTAGCCGAAATCAAGGAAACTTTGAAAAACCCTCAAGATACTATCAAAGCAGTTATTTCATTACAAGATGAAAATGCAAAACTGAAAAAACAAGTAGAGCAATTATTAAAAGAAAAAGCTAAAGGTTTAAAAGGAGATTTAGCTGCTCAAATTCAAGAAGTAAACGGAGTGAAATTTTTAGCAACACAAGTCGATTTAGATGCGAACGGCGCAAAAGACTTAGCTTACGAATTAGGAAACAACGAAACTAATTTGTTCTTAGTTCTGGCAACTGCTACTGATGATAAACCAATGTTAACTTGCTATATTTCAAAAGAAATAGTTGTAGCAAAAGGAATAAATGCCGGACAAGTAGTTCGTGAACTTGGAAAGTACATCCAAGGTGGAGGTGGAGGACAACCGTTCTTCGCAACTGCTGGAGGAAAAAATGTAAATGGAATTGCAGAAGCTTTAGAAAAAGCGATTGATTTTGTGAAATAACATTTGTAAGTATAGAACTAAAAACCCAAAACGACATGTTTTGGGTTTCTTTTTTATTAGTACTTTTGAAAAATCTAAATGTCTAGTTTTCTATACATCTAACTTATCTAATTGAAAAATGCAGTTTAGAACTCAAATACCAATTCATAAAAGTGATTTCCCAATAGATTATAATTCAAAAATTATGGCTTTTGGTTCCTGTTTTGTTGAGAATATGGGAAATAAGTTTGACTATTTTAAGTTTCAGAATACTGTAAATCCATTTGGGATAATTTTCAACCCTGTTTCTATTGAAAAATTAATTCAAAGATGTATTGATAAAGAGTATTTCACGGAAAAAGACATTTTTTTTCATAACGATTTATGGCATTGTTATGAAGTGCATTCTGAGTTGTCAAATCCTAATAAAGAAGAATTTTTAAAAAAATTAAATTTTTTAATTGATTCAACAAATAGCCAAATAACCGAATCAACTCATGTCATAATCACGCTAGGAACTTCTTGGGTGTATCGAAATATAAAATCAAACGAAATAGTTGCTAATTGTCATAAAGTGCCGCAAAAGGAGTTTAATAAAGAATTACTTTCTATTGAAACTATCGAAAAATCCATTCAAAATACAATTGAATTAATTCAAAAAGTAAACCCTAATTGTACTTTCATTTTTACGATTTCGCCTGTTCGCCACATAAAAGACGGTTTTGTAGAAAATAATGTTAGTAAAGCACATTTAATTTCAGCGATTCATTCAACCTATAACCTAAAACCAATAACCTATTTCCCTAGCTATGAAATTATGATGGATGAATTACGTGATTATCGTTTTTATGACGAAGATATGTTACATCCAAGTCAAGTAGCTATTGATTATATTTGGGTGCGTTTTTTTGAAAATTATATTACCGAAGAAATACATTCTGTAATGAAAGAAGTTTGTGGTATTCAAAAAGCACTGAAGCATAGGTCTTTTAATCCAGAATCAGAAAAGCATCAGAAATTTTTAGACACTTTGGAAAAGAAAAAAGAAGGTTTAACTCAACGTTTTCCTCAGATTAAATTTTAAATGATTTATAAAATTAACTTTTTTATAGTTTATTTTGAAGACTAGTCCATCCGCCACCATTAATGCAATCAATGCCATTTTGTTTTAAAATTGAAGTTGCTTGTGCGCTTCTTACGCCAGAACGACAACAAGCAATTATGGGTTTGTTCCACTGTTTAATTTCATCAATTCTATCATTTAAAACTTGTAAAGCTATGTTTTTAGAATCGTTAATATGATCTTCATTAAATTCGTCAATAGTTCTTACGTCTAAAATGGTAGCGCCTTTTTTAATATATTCTTGGATAGTGTTTGTTTTGTTTCCAAAACCTAATAAATCTAAAATTCCCATGTACTTATTTTTTTCAAAGATAAAAAAGAAGGATTTTTTAATTGGTAACATGAGTTACACTTATATTTTCTCAGTTTCTAAAATTAATTCTAAACCATTAGTTATAAGTTTTGCAACTTCTGGTCGTTTTATTTTTAAGTTGCTTAAATGTATGATAACATCTTCTAATAAGGAATTATTATTAGATTCCTTACATAATTCAGCAATTTCTACAGATAATAACCAATCATTTGGATGATTTGTTTTTATTTTTTCAAAAATTGTATTTAATGTTAAACTAGAAACTTTATTTTCTCTTATTTCTCTAACGCTATTGTATAAACCTTCTAATTCAACTCTTGTCTCAGAATATTTAGGTTTTATTGTTGTAGATGAAGGGACATGTGTTATCAAATCAAAACTAGTTACATCAGCAGGTCCAGAATAAGCAGATATTACTTCTTTTCCTACAGCCATGTCGTAAATGCCCCATTCTGGGCTAAACAATATTGTTTCTCCATGTGTAACTGTGCAGTTTTTGAATTTAATTAGTAAAATTTTACCGTGTAAATTTCTAGTTCCAGTAACAATTTCTCCGCTTACTTTTATATTTCCTTCAAATTCTAATGTAACATTTTTTTCTTCGTAAATATCATAAGCGCTTAAGTCTCTTGGGCTCATGTCTTCAATAGCGATGTTTATGCCTTTTAACTTTCCAATTGGAGAACCGAAACCCTCGGCATGGCATTCTGTTCCATGACTTACTAATTCTTTTTCTCTATAAGCTAAAGCTGTTTTTCCAGTAGTTTGTACATAAACAGGTTTTCCTTCAAATTCAACAACATTTGTAAATGTTCCAGATATTTGCAGGCCAGTACTCAATTCAATTGTTCCTAAACTTTTAGAATCAACTAGCTTTTTTAATGCTGATAATCCTCCTCTTCTAATTGCCATTTTGTTTGCAAACTCTTCAAGAACTGAACTTAAATGTGCAAAATCAGGAGTGACGTACAGTTGAGGTTGGGGTTTAGTGATATCAAAACTTTGTTGAGCAGCACTAATATCATAAGGAATTTTCTTTACATTATCCGTCATGCACCATTCACTTTCTCCAATTGAAGAAAGTAATCCTGCACCATATATTTTAGGATCTTTTATAGTTCCAATTAATCCATATTCTACAGTCCACCAATGTAAGTTTCTTATTTGAGCCATTTCAGATAATTCTCCCATGTTATTTTGAAGATACTCTACTTGTGCTTCTGCTTTTTCAATTTCTTCTTGAGGTGTCCCTTCGGCTTCTTTTAAAATAGACAATAATCGTATTGCCTCATACATTTCGTAATCATGAGATGAAGAGATTGCTTTACAGCCTATTTCTCCAAAACGTCGTAAATATTCTGCGTATTCAGGATTAGCAATAATAGGGGCGTGACCGGCACCTTCATGTATAATGTCTGGTGCAGGCGTGTATTCTATATGTTCTAATTGACGAATATCAGAAGCGATTACTAAAACATTATAGGCTTGAAATTCCATGAATGCATTAGGTGGAATAAACCCATCTACCGCAACAGCAGCCCAACCAATTTCTTTTAGAATTCGGTTCATTCCATACATATTTGGAATGTTGTCAATTTCTAATCCGGTTTTTTTCAAACCTTCTAAGTAAGAATTATGTGCAACTTTTGAAAGGTAATCTACATTTTTACGCATAACATATCGCCAAACCGCTTGATTAATTGGCGTGTAATCGTTATAATCTTGTGGTTTGATAAACTGCTTTAGATGACTTGGAAGTCTGTCTATTAGTGGATTGCTTTCAATTGCCAAATTCATAATATAAATAGTGTTGCTTGATGTTGTAAAAATACGAAATGTTTAGTGAGATTGCAACGTAATTTTATGATGTGTTTAGATTTTTTCTGCTTCTAATATTTTGTTTTTATTAATTCTACCTTTTAGAATTTTTACATATTGCAAACCTTCTTTAATATTAAATTCTGAATATGATTTTGAAGCCCAGTCAATGGCTTTGTCTAAGTCACCATTGATTTCGCATATAATTGCCATGTTGTAATAAGCTCTTCCAGCAATTTTGTTATCTCTATTTAGAGTTTCTTTTTTCCAAAGTTCTCCAGCACCATCCCAATCTCCAGTTTGAGCTTTTCTTTGAGCAGTTTCAAAGTTTTTATTACCTTTTACAAAATATAAACGTCTTTCTCTAATAGTATATGGTAATAATTGATTTCCATATTGTAGCCCATTATTCTTACTTATTCTATTTACTTCGTCCTTTCTATTGGTAATAGTTTCATAAGCTTTTACAGGGTTTATTCCGTTTCCAGAAACTATAAAATTATTTGATGTAGTATATTGGTCTGAAACTTGTTTGTTGATATTGTCATAAAGTCTCCAACCTGTTTTAATTAAAGTGTTAATGGTAACTTGATGTTCTATTATGGGAATTTTAATTCCAAAAGTATTTACTTTTTGATTTGTTACGGTTTTGTAATTAATTATTGCATCCGTATCATAAAATGAAAGTTCGTAAATGGCTTCTATATTATACTTAGAACATATTTTAGCGATATCTTCATTTTTTAATAAAGGAGAGAAACGATCAATTCCATACTCTTTAAAAATAAGACTATCAATTTGAATGACATTTGTAAATCGGCTGTTGTTTTTTAAAGATTGTTCTAACCCTTTTAAAGATTCTTCAGCTCCATTTTTATCTAAATTTTTTTCCTCAGCTGTTAGGATTTTGTCTAAAATATCAAATTTGTTATAATTTACCGAAGGTTGGCTTCGATTAAGAATTCCAATGTTTTTAACCTCTTTTGATAGATATACAGTAGAAGGTTGATTAACACTTAAAGTTAATGTGCTTGATGCACTGCATGAAACTAATAGTATAGAAGTTAATATGAATAAAGCTAAGTAAATTTTTCTCATGATATATATTTTAATAAAAAAAACCGTAACGTATGTTACGGTTATAAATTTAACTTTTATTTTTTATTTGGAGGGTATTGTTCTAAAATCTTACTTACAAAAGTTTTGATTCTTTCATCTTTTTTGTGAGTGTCTTTTGTTAAATAACCACTTCCTTCTCCTTGCCAAACTAATTCTTTTGTTTTAGCGTCAATTAAATCGATGTATAAAATACCTTCTGGAGTTGTTGTTACTCGATTGTAATTCATACCCCAATAAGGATTCCATCCCCAGCCAAAACCATAAGAATTGTAAACATCTACCCGTTCTTTTTCTTTCGTGAATATGCTAATTAATAAGTCAGGATTTGAATCTTTTGTAAAACCTTTTGTAGTCATGACTTCATCAATAGAACGTAAGATTCTTTTTTTATCTAAATCAGAAATTTCTACTTTATCAACTCCGCTTTTCAAAAAAGCATAGGTTTTGTAAGATTCGAAATTTGCTTTTTTATCGTAATCTGAATTAACTCTTACCGAACTACATGAGGCTAAAATAAAAAAAGCCAATACAGGAAATAGTTTAATTGTTTTCATAGCGTTTAATTTATTTAGGTTAGTGTTTAATAAGTTAACACTAACCTATTAAACTATAATAATGATTCGTCTACAATATTAGGGATGGTAACTTTTAATAATGGTTGCGTTTCCATTGCTCTTTTAATTGCAAAAACCGCTCCTTCATTTCTCGCCCAACTTCTTCTTGAAATTCCGTTGTTTACATCCCAAAAAAGCATTGATGCTAAGCGCTTCGATGCCTCTTTACTACCATCAAGAACCATACCAAAGCCACCGTTTATAACTTCGCCCCAACCAACGCCACCGCCATTGTGTATAGAAACCCAAGTTGCACCTCGAAAGCTGTCTCCAATAACATTGTGAATCGCCATATCTGCAGTGAAACGAGAACCATCATAAATATTAGATGTTTCTCTATAAGGAGAATCTGTTCCAGAAACATCATGATGATCTCTTCCTAAAACTACATAGCCGATTTCTCCATTTGCAATTGCTTTGTTAAAAGCTTCTGCAATCTTAACCCTTCCTTCTGCATCAGCATATAAAATACGTGCTTGAGAACCTACGACTAATTTATTTTCTTGCGCACCTTTAATCCATTGGATGTTATCGGCCATTTGTTGTTGGATTTCTTCAGGAGAATTTCTTTTCATTTCTTCTAAAACATCGCAAGCAATTTTATCTGTTTTCGCTAAATCTTCTGGTTTTCCAGAAGCACAAACCCATCTGAAAGGTCCAAACCCATAATCGAAACACATTGGTCCCATAATGTCTTGTACATAACTTGGATATTTAAATTCTCTGCCTAATGTTGGATTTTTAGCCATAACATCTGCTCCAGCACGAGAAGCTTCGAGTAAGAAAGCGTTTCCATAATCGAAGAAATACGTTCCTTTTGCGGTATGTTTGTTTATTGCAGCTGCATGTTGGCAAAGAGTTCTTTGTACTTCTTTTTTAAATTGCTCCGGGTCATTAGCCATCATTTCATTAGCTTCCTCAAAAGATAATTGAGTAGGGTAGTAGCCACCTGCCCAAGGGTTATGAAGTGAAGTTTGGTCTGAACCTAAATCGATGTGTAAATTTTCTTCATCAAAACGTTCCCAAACATCGACTACATTTCCTAAATAGGCAATTGAAATAACTTCCTTGTTGTCTAATGCTCTACGAACACGAGCAACAAGTAAATTAATATCCTCTACAATTTCATTAATCCAACCTTGTTCGTGACGAATTTTTGTAATTTTTGGATTTACTTCACCACAAACGGTAACGCAACCCGCAATGTTACCCGCTTTTGGTTGCGCACCACTCATTCCGCCAAGTCCTGAAGTTACAAATAAACCTCCTGAAGGGGATTTTTTAATTTTTCTAAATCCGTTTAAAACGGTAATTGTGGTGCCATGAACAATCCCTTGAGGTCCAATGTACATATAACTTCCGGCCGTCATTTGCCCGTATTGAGAAACACCTAAAGCATTCATTTTTTCCCAATCATCTGGTTGAGAGTAATTTGGAATCACCATTCCGTTTGTAACTACAACTCTTGGGGCTTCTTTATGTGATGGAAATAATCCCATGGGATGACCCGAATACATAGTTAATGTTTGCTCGTCTGTCATTTCAGACAAATATTGCATCGTCAATAAATATTGTGCCCAATTACTGAAAACGGCTCCATTTCCACCATACGTTATTAATTCATGTGGGTGCTGTGCAACTGCATAATCCAAATTATTTTGAATCATGAGCATAATAGCTTTTGCTTGTTCGCTTTTTCCAGGATATTCAGAAATTGGACGTGCTTTCATTTCATAATCAGGACGAAAACGATACATATAAATGCGACCATACTTTTCTAATTCTTCTTTAAATTCTGGAATCAATGTCGCATGGTGTTTTGCTTCAAAATAGCGAAGTGCATTCTTTAAAGCTAATTTTTTTTCTTCTTCAGTTAATATTTCTTTACGTTTTGGCGCATGATTAATAGCTAGTTCGTAAGGTTTTATTTGTGGTAATTCAGAAGGAATTCCTTGTTGTATTTGTTCTTTAAATGTCATGATTAGTCTTCTTAGTTTGTTAGGATTTTAGATTTCTTAGATTTTTAGATTGGTATTTTTTTCTAGCTAATCTAATTTTCTAAAATGTCTAATTTGTCTTTTTTTGTGTGATGAAATGTATGGTACGTCAAAAAAACTAAGGATAACGAATATCGGCCCTGTGGTAAGACTTGTAAATTTTAATTCTATATTTAAATAATTGAATGTCCATTCTTTACTTTTTTAGAGTTCCTGTTTTTTTGTCATATCCATAAGGACAATGACGGCAGCCGCTTTTACAACAGTATCCTCTTTTTAGATGGTATTTTTCTGTAAAACACTTATATCCTTCAGGTGTGAAATAAAAATCTTCCCCTTCTTTTAAATTATTTGGATTTAATTGTTCATTCATAACTGCAAATTTAGCAACTTTGTACTAATGATTGTACTCGTTTTTAAATATTTATTACCAAAAGGTTACAGAGGTATCTCTTTGTTTCCGTTTATTATATTTTCAGATAGAAATTCTAAGAATAATTTAGTATTAATGAATCATGAAAAAATTCACATTAGACAACAATTGGAACTGTTGGTTATCTTTTTTTATATTTGGTATGTAATAGAATTCTTGATGAGATATTCTCAATATAAAAATTGGAATTTGGCTTATAGGAATATTTCGTTTGAACGTGAAGCTTATACAAATGAAAAAGACCTTAACTATTTAAAGAAAAGGTCTTTTTGGGAGTTTTATAATTTTATATAAAAATTATTTTTTGTCTTTAATTGATTTACTTGTTCCTTGCTCAAGTTTTTTTGGTTTTTTTGGAGCATCAGGGAATCTTACATCAACATGTTTAGAAATTAATTTTCCATCCAATGTTTTACTGTCTGCTCTATTTGCAATTAATTGCCATGAGAAAGGTACATTTGATTTTCCTGCTTGTAATTCTTTTACCACAAACCCATTTGCAGATTTTTCTGTAACATAAACACCGTTACAATCTCCTTCTAATTGGATGAAAACTTTCAATGGGTGTTTTTCGTCAACAAAAATGTTTTTTGCTAAAATTGGGTCAATTTGAATTTCGGCAATTCCGTTCACTAATCTACCAACACCAGAATCTGTAAATGTTATTTCTGGTGATTCAGGGCAAAATAAAATTCTTCCTTTGTTATTCTCATCATTAACAATTGTAGAAACTGAACCCCCTCCCATTATTTTATAATTTGTTCCAGAATATTGAACACCTACCCATGCATAATCAGTTGTATTTGCGTCTCCATTAATATCCCCTGCTGGTGTTGAAATAAATCCACCAACTGAATCTTGTCCACCATCAAAAAAACCGCCATAATACATTGAGTTAGTATTGTCATATCCTGCTATACTTGCTGTGGACTGAACAGTACTTGCTGTATTTGTTATTGAAAAATAACCTCCTTGTCTAGCATTAGTATTGCTTGATGGGTTTGTTGCAGTTCCTATTAAACCAGCCTGTGTTCCTGTACCTACAGCTCCTACATTCCATCCAGGTTGAGTTGAGAAACCATTTCCTGCTCCATCAAAAGCACCAGCAACATTCATGTTTGCTCCAGTTGCAGCTGTTGCATGTTGTCCATAAACGGCAGCGTTACTTTGTCCAGAAGCATATCCATTAATTGGATAGTCATTTGCTGGACCAACAGATGTAAACATATCAATTGTTGGAAATGGGGATGCGGCTCTAACGTGTACGTGATTAGTACTTGCGTCTACAAAAAACATTTCTGTTTCACCTGTTCCTTCTACTCTAAAGTCGTAATTTTGTGCATCTTCGTTTATAACAGTTTCAGCTGTCCCCATTCTAATTCTTTCAATGCTATTTGCTCTTAAAATTAAAGGGACATTATCTGTTGTACCTACATAATTAGTTGCTGGGTTGGTTCCAGTATTTCCTGATAATGACCAATCTAATCCTCCTGGAGAACCAGCAAGAGATATCCATCTTGTTCCATCCCAATAATACATTCCAGGTACTACATTGTTTGGGATTACACCTGCAGTTGCAGTATTCCATATTAATGTTCCAGCAACCAGACCTCCACCTTGAGGGTTTAAAACAGGCGCTGCAACATTAAGTGCTGTTAATGCTACTCTTGGTGGAATTAATCCATTTGTAGTAGATGAAATATCTAATGCACCTGCGGGTGCAGTAGTTCCAATACCTACTTGAGCTGTAATTATACTAGTAAACAGCCCGAAAATTAGTGTTAATACTATTCTATTCGTCTTCATAATTTGTTAGATTTGGTCGCGAATATATAAATATTATTTAAATTATAACAAAAAGCACATGAAATGTGTGAAAAATGTTAATAAATTTTTCGATTTAATAATTAAAACAAAAGCCTTGATTCTAAATCAAGGCTTTTGTTTTAATTTATTATTTAGTTTTTTTTGTTTATTTTCTTTCTTTTTTAGAAGTTAGTTCAGGTTGTTTCAATGGTTTTGGACCATATGGTAACCTTAAATCTTCATAATAAGATGTTACGTTTCCATTTTGATCTACTGCATCAGCTCTATTTCCAACAATATGCCATGAAAAACTAATGTTACTTCTTCCGCTGTTTAGTTCTTTAACTTTGAAGCCATCTTTTGTTTTTTCAGATACAAATACACCATTGCATTCTCCTTCTAATTGAATGAATACTTTTAATGGATGGTTTTCATCAATTTTTAATGATTTAGATACTATTTTATCTAAATTAATATATGCTTCACCATTTTGTAGTTTTCCAATACCATAATCTTCAAATAATACTTCAGGTGCTTCAGGACAAAACATAACTCTTGGATTAAAATCTTCATCAGGAATTAAAGTTGATACAGTCCCATTTCCAACAATTTTATAATCTGTTCCCCCTGTTGCAGTAGCATCATTGTTATGGTTGTATTTTAATGCTACATAAGAATATGTTTGTGCTGCAATTCCACTAACAAAGTAACCTCCATATAAAATTCTTCTAGAGGGAGCACCTAATGGAGTAATAACTTGCTCATCTTTACCTGCTATTTGTGCAAATGCACTCGAATTCAATGTTGCTGGGTTATTGTCAGAATCTAATGAAAAGTAACCTGCCGAATGTCCGTTATGAGCTGAGTTATTCGGGGCGCCATTACCAGTAATTCCACTTACTCCATAGCCATTTGTTCCTGAGCCAGCAACTCCTGCTCCTAGTGTAGGAAAAACTCCTCCCAAACCATTTGCAGCTCCAATTACTGCCGTTCCGGTAGCGTGTGCATTTCTTCCCCAAATTCCATTTGCAATTCCGTCGTTTGATGAACCTGCAACTGCGTCATTTGTACCAGCTCCCACTATGGTCAATTGTGAAAAAGTTGTTCCTGCTGAGTTAATACCTAAAGTACCCCCGCTTAGTATTCTTGCTCTTTCAATACTGTTTGTGTGGAACCTGACATCTTGTGCGTCTGTTGTACCCATGAAATTAGTTCCAGCAGTTGTTCCACTGTTTCCGGTTAATGTCCAATCAAGACCACCAGGAGAACCTGCGAAAGCTACCCATCTTGTGCCGTTCCAAAAATATAGTCCTGGAGCAACATTGTTTGGAGAAGCTCCTGCAGTAGCAGTATTCCAAACTGTAGTACCGGATATGATAGAACCTCCTTGTGGATTTACTACTGGTGCCTCAATTATGGTTGAAGTTAATGCTACTCTTGGGGGAATTAATCCTGTTGTTGATGAGTTTATATCTAATGCTCCTCTAGGTGTTGTAGTGCCTAAACCAACTTGAGCAAAATTAATAGAAAAAATCGATAATGTGATTAATGTTGTGATAAGATATTTTTTTCTCATAATTTTATATTTACAGGTTATTATGTAAATATAATTTTATGAATTATATTTATTTTACAGATTTATTGTAGTTTTTGTTAAATAAAAAAGCCTTGATTCTGAATCAAGGCTTTTGTTTTAATTTATGTTTAGCTTTCTGTTTACTTTCTTTCTTTTTTAGAAGTTAGTTCAGGTTGTTTCAATGGTTTTGGGCCATATGGTAACCTTAAATCTTCATAATAAGATGTTACGTTTCCATTTTGATCTACTGCATCAGCTCTATTTCCAACAATATGCCATGA
>JBEDTP010000198.1:0-18975 GCA_040119075.1 Flavobacterium sp. | reverse complement strand
TATTGCATATTTTATTGGTCTGCCTTCAGCCCTTAATTTGGAAAAAGGGATAATTACCAACGCGTCTAAGGTCAAAATTAAAATAGTGTAGAAAATATAATCTACATTTTTATTGGACCAACTTGCTATATCTTCTTTCAAAAACATTGAAATACCAAAAAAAACAAGAGTGGAAACCAACAAAGAAATCATTGAAGTTGTGATTACTTTTTCCTTTTTATCTTCGGTGTTATAGAAACGAAAAAAAGCAGTTTCCATTCCGTAAGAAAGTACTACGTTAAAAAAAACTAAATAGGAAAAAATAACAGAAACCTCTCCCATTTTGTCCATATCAGTTAGATAATAAACATAAAGAGGGTTTAACAAAAAACTAATTAATCTTGGAATAACTGTCGCCAAGCCATAGATTGCTGTTTGCTTAAAAAGAGATTTATATAAACTCAAAGTTTCTTTATTTAAGGAACAAAAATAGTTATTCTGTTGGTCTTCTCACAGAAGGATAAGCAATCATTTCTCTTTCTTCTACATTTTCTATTATTTTAGAAAATTCTTTGCCCTCTTTTTTAAAAAATAATATTGCTTGGTTCTCTTTTAAATTAATTTCAGAGTCATTTGGAATTGCATCTTCACTATCTGTAACTTCAACATTAATTCCTTTTAATTTATTTTGCCCAGTATTTATTCTAGCAACATATCTTAATTCATCTGTCTTTTCAAAATTAGCTTCGTATGTTTTAAATTGAATTTTTTCTAAAACCGTACCTTCTTCAAAAGGAATATTTAAATTGACAAAAACATTTATTCCAGCTCCTCCACCTCTAACACCAGCAACCCAATTTTGCGAATAAATTTCTTTAATTTGAGTTTGTTCGTCGAGTTTTAGCACATCTGATTTAGTGCTACCACACGAAAGCATTGAAATACTAAGAAAAAGTGTAATCAATTTATAAAGTATCATCTTGAAAATATTTTAGTTAAATGTACAAATTATATAGCAAAAAAAGAGCCAAACATTTTATTTCACACTACAAGGATTGTACTTTTGTCTTACAAAACAACAATTCATGAAAGCGTTACTAAAATTCACTCTTCTTTTCCTATTTTCAATAAATATCTTTTCACAAGCTCCCAAATCAATTAAAAAAAATGGAACTATTTTATCTAAACACGGTATTTCATATAATGATGAATATTCTTGGCTAGAAAATATTTCAGAAAACGAGGTTGTTAACTGGGTTAATAGCGAAAATAAAATTTCTAGCGATTATCTAAAAAAAGTTGCAGATAGCGATAATTTTGAATTTAAAATCAAAGACTACGATTATCTATCTACAAATGGCCTGCCCGTGAAAAAAGGCCGTTATTTTTATTCTAATTATAGACTCGACAAAAATAAACCGCCGGTTTTACATTATAGAGAAAAATTAAATGATTCTCCGAAAGAACTTGTAAATCCATATCGTTTATTTAAAAATGAAAATGCTTTTATAGCAGATTATTATCCTTCTAAAAATTCAAAATATTTAGCTTTTAAAATTAGTCTTGACGGAAGTGATAGAAATCAAATTCATTTTGTAAATATTCAAAAGCAAGAAAAAACAGAAGACATTTTAGACAATATAAAATTCTCAAACTTAACTTGGAATGAGGATTCTGGAATTTTTTACAAAAAAAACAGTAATCAAAATGTATTTGCCAAAGATTCAACTTATCAATTATATTATCATGTTTTAGGGAACAAACAAGATCAAGACAGGTTGGTTTTTGATGCCACAGAAACAGAAAGTAGTTTTTATTTTTTTACTAAAGGAAATAAATTATTTCTGATTGAAACCAATAAAGAAGAAACTAGCGAAAATTATTATTACGCTTTATTAGACGATCCTACTTTTAAATTGACAAAATTCATTGAAAACGACAAATCAAATTTAAAAATATTAAAATGTCAAAATAATAGAATCTATTATTCGAGTAATAAAACCGATTGGGGCGATATTCGTTATTTTAATATTGATAATCCATCCGAAGAAGTTAAATTAATTCCGCAATTATATTCAAATTTACTTATTGATACAGATTTTTTAACTGATTATATTGTTTGTAAATACAAAGCATTGGGGAGAAATTACATTAACATTCATGATAACGAAGGAAAGTTTATTAGAAAATTTGAAGCTCCAATGCAAATGGACTTTTCTATTCGCTTTTATGATTCTAAAACCAAAGATTTATTTGTAACTTTTTATTCTAATACAATTTCCTTCTTAAATTACCGATTAAATATTGAAACAGGAGAAACTAATGTTTATTATAATGATTATATTAGACCAAAACCAACCCTATTCCCATTTGACCATTTTGAGACTAAGACAATTACCTATAAAAGTAGAGACAATAAGAACATTCCTATAACAATTATATATAAAAAAGGCTTAGAATTAAACGGAGATAATCCAACTCTATTAAAAGCTTATGGAGGATTTGGAGCTGTAAGTGGAGCCAATTATGATACTGGTCTTTTACATTTTTTAGAAAAAGGTGGAGTTTATGCTTTTGCAAGTATTAGAGGTGGTGGAGAAAACGGAAGAAAATGGCATAGAGACGGAAAAGGTTTAAACAAAATGAACTCATATAACGATTTCATTGACGCAGCAGAATTTCTTATTAAAGAAAAATACACTTCTTCAAATAAATTAGCAATTACAGGAGTTTCTAATGGCGGATTAGTTGTAGGAGTTGCTTTAACACAAAGACCTGATTTATTTAAAGTTGCCGTCCCTAGAGTTGGAGCATACGATATGGTAAAATTCGACCAATATACTGTTGGAAGATTTCATCTAGATGAATACGGAAACCCCGAAGTAAAAGAAGAATTTGAATCATTGTTAGGATATTCGCCATATCATAACATAAAAGAAGATGTAAATTATCCCACTACTTTAATAATAACTTCTGAAAACGACGACAGAGTTCCGCCAATTCATTCTTATAAATTTGCAGCTAAATTAAAGAATAGAAGCGCCCAGAAAAATGCTATTTATTTAAATGTTTTAAGTAATTCAGGACACTACGGAAAAGTAACTTATAGTAATCATGTTATACGAGAAGCAGAGTTTTATAGTTTTATTTGGGATGAATTAAACAAATAAAAAAGAGCCAAACTAAATGTTTGGCTCTTTTTTTAATCTTAATTTAACTTCACTAATGCTTAGTTTAATATTTTACAATTAGGAAAAATTTGACTTTGTCTAATTGTTCAATGTTTCACAATTAGGAAAATTAGGCTTCGTCTAATTGTTTAATGCTTCCGCACCACCAACAATTTCCAAGATTTCTCCAGTAATTGCAGCTTGACGTGCTTTATTGTATGTCAATTTCAATTGGTTTCTCAATTCTGTTGCGTTATCAGTTGCTTTGTGCATAGCCGTCATACGAGCACCATGTTCTGAAGCAAAAGAATCACGAATAGATTTGTATAATTGTGTTTTTAAAGACTTAGGAATTAAAGTAAGTACAATTTCTTCTTTCGAAGGCTCAAAAATATAGTCAGAAGAAACAACTTCACCACCAGTAATAGGTGCTAAAGGCAAAAATTGCTCTATTTTAACTATTTGAGTTGCTGCATTTTTAAAGTGATTATAAACAATATGTATTTTATCATATTCGCCTGCAACAAACTTATCCATTAATAGTTCAGCAACATCTGAAACATTTTCAAAAGATAAGTCATCAAAAATTGCGCTCTTATTATCAATAACTGTATTCGTTTTCTTTAAAACATCGTTCCCTTTTTTACCAATAGCAAAAACATCAACTTGCTTCCCAGAATATGAATTAGATAAACTTCTAACCTCTTTAATTACATTAGAATTAAAAGCTCCACACAAACCTCTATTTGAAGTAATCGCAACAATTAATACTTTATTAACCTCTCTTTGCTCTGCAAATGCCCCACCAGTATCTCCTTCAAGAGTAGCGCTTAAATTTTGCAACAATTCAGTTAATTTTTCGGCATAAGGTCGCATTGCTGTAATAGCATCTTGCGCTTTTTTAAGCTTAGCAGCAGAAACCATTTTCATTGCCGATGTAATTTGCATCGTAGATGAAACGGAACCAATTCTATTTCTAATTTCCTTTAAATTTGCCATTATATATAGGTGTTTGGTTATAGGTTTTAAGTGATTGTAACAAACTATCACCTAAAACCGATTACCTAAAAATTAATATTTTGCAGAAACTTCTTTAGCAGCTTTTTCTAAAACATCAGTAATTTCGTCTGTGAATTTACCTGCTTTTAATCCGTCTAAAGTATCTCTATGTTTAGCATTTAAATAATCAATGAAATCTCTTTCAAATTCTTTAACACTAGCTACAGGTACATTTCTTAACAAGTTTTTAGAACCTGCATATATAATTGCAACCTGATCTTCTACTGTATAAGGATCATTTACAGCTTGCTTTAAAATTTCAACATTACGTTTTCCTTTTTCAATTACGTTCATAGTAACTGCATCTAAATCTGAACCAAATTTAGCGAAAGCTTCTAATTCACGGTATTGAGCTTGGTCTAATTTTAAAGTACCTGCTACTTTCTTCATTGATTTAATTTGTGCATTACCTCCAACACGAGATACAGAAATACCAACGTTAATTGCAGGACGTACACCTGAGTTAAATAAATCTCCATCTAAGAAGATTTGTCCGTCAGTAATCGAAATTACGTTTGTTGGGATATATGCAGAAACGTCACCAGCTTGAGTCTCAATAATTGGTAAAGCAGTTAATGAACCACCACCTTTTACGATAGGACGTAATGAGTCTGGTAAATCATTCATGTCTTTAGCAATATCGTCGTCAGCAATAACTTTTGCAGCTCTTTCTAATAATCTAGAGTGAAGGTAGAAAACGTCTCCTGGATAAGCCTCACGTCCTGGTGGTCTTCTTAATAATAATGATACCTCACGGTAAGCTACTGCTTGCTTAGATAAATCATCATAAATAATTAATGCAGGACGACCTGTATCACGGAAGTACTCTCCAATTGCTGCTCCAGCAAAAGGTGCATAAACTTGCATAGCAGCAGGATCAGATGCATTTGCAGCAACAATAACCGTATATGCCATTGCTCCTTTTTCTTCCAAAGTTTTAGCAATTGCAGCTACAGTTGATGCTTTTTGACCTACAGCAACGTATATACAAAATACTGGCTTACCAGCATCGTAAAATTCTTTTTGATTTAAAATGGTATCGATACAAACCGTAGTTTTACCAGTTTGACGGTCACCAATAACCAACTCACGTTGTCCTCTACCAACTGGAATCATAGCATCAATTGCTTTTACACCTGTTTGTAAAGGCTCTGTAACTGGTTGACGGAAAATAACTCCAGGAGCTTTTCTTTCTAATGGCATTTCATATAAATCACCACTAATTGGTCCTTTACCATCAATAGGGTTACCTAAAGTATCTAAAACACGACCAACAACTTGCTCACCAACTTTAAGAGAAGCAATACGTTGTGTTCTTTTTACTGTTGAACCTTCTTTAATACCTGTAGAAGGGCCTAATAATACTACACCAACATTGTCTTCTTCTAAGTTTAGAACGATAGCCTCTAACCCGTTATCGAATTGTACTAACTCCCCATATTGAGCGTTAGATAATCCGTAAACACGTGCGATACCATCTCCAACTTGAAGTACAGTTCCAACTTCTTCTAATGAAGTACCAGATTGAAAACCTGATAATTGCTTTTTTAAGATTGCTGATATTTCAGCAGGTTTAATTTCAGCCATTTTAATTTATAATTTAAACACCCATAGAGTGCGTTGACTATTATTAATTACTAAATACTTGTTTTAATGATTGCAGCTTACTTGCTACAGATGCATTGAATTGTTTATCTCCTATTCTTAATACAAATCCACCAATAATTGAAGGATCAACAATATTTTGAATAGTTATATTTTTATTTGAAAACTCTTTTATTTTAGCTAACACTTTACTTTCTAAATCAGAAGTTAAAGGAAATGCAGTTGTAACAATTGCAGTTTCTACTCCATTTAATTCATCGAATAAAGTATTATATTCAGAAGCAATTGCATGTAAAATTTCAAATCTTTTATTTTCTAAAAGTAATTGAAATAAGCTTTTTGTTTCGTTTTGAGCTGAAGCAAAAACTTCTAATAATGCACTAAGCTTAACATTACCAACAACAGTAGGGTTTACTAAAAAATCTTTCAATTCTTTATTTTCTTTTACTGCTGCACCAATAGATAGCATATCGTTATTAACGTTTGCCGTGTTATTATTTGCTTGTGCAATATCAAGAATAGCTTTAGCGTATCGAATAGCCGCTCTAGTTCCTGCCATAATGCTTTAGTTTAATTTTGCTTCAACTAACATTTTCTCAACTAATTGTGATTGAGCTTCTGTACTAGTTAATTCGCTTTTTAATATTTTTTCTGCAATTTCAATTGAAAGAGAAGATACTTGATTCTTAATTTCAGCCATTGCAGCATTCTTTTCAGATTCGATAGTTGCTTTAGCCTGAGAGATCATTTTTTCTCCTTGAACTTGCGCTTCTTCTTTCGCATCTGCAACCAATTTATCCTTTAATTCACGAGCTTCTTTAATCATTGTGTCTCTTTCAGCTCTAGCTTCAGCCAATAACTTTTCGTTATCTGCTTTAAGATTTTGCATATCTTTTTTAGCATTTTCTGCAGCTAATAATGCATTTGAAATACCTTCTTCACGAGCTGTAATAGCCTCCATAATAGGTTTCCATGCAAATTTAACCATTAAACCAATTAATACAACTAAAATGATTAATTGCCAAAAAAACAGACCAAATGAAAAATCGTTAATTAACTTTTCCATATTCTAAAATATATCGTTTAAAATTTTTGTTTCAAAAATAAAACAAAACCTGTAACCAACCGTTACAGGATTTGTTTTTTCATTCTTTATTATTTTCCTAAGATTAAAGCAGCAAATGCTAAACCTTCTAATAAAGCAGCGATAATAATCATCGCAGTTTGAATTTTACCAGCAGCTTCTGGCTGACGAGCGATAGCATCCATTGCAGATCCACCGATTTTACCTAAACCTAAACCTGCTCCGATTACTACTAATCCAGCTCCAATTAAATTGTAAGTTACCATACTAATTTATATATATAATTAAACAAAAAATTCTAATTTTTAATGATGATCATCGTGATCATGATCTTGTACAGCCATACCAATAAACAATGATGATAACATCGTAAAAATAAATGCCTGTAAGAAAGCTACTAAAACCTCAATAACAGAAATAAACAATGTTAACCCAAGTGATATAGGTAAATCTGCTGCTAAATTTTTACCCACAAATATCATTGCAATTAAACTCATAATTACAACGTGACCTGCAGTAATATTAGCAAATAAACGTATTAATAATGCAAATGGTTTTGTTAATGTACCTAACAATTCAATAGGCATTAATATTATTTTCATTGGAACAGGAACACCTGGCATCCAAAAAATATGTTTCCAATAATCTTTATTAGCACTAACCTGAGTAATAATGAAAGTAAACAAAGCCAAACATACCGTTACAGCAATATTTCCTGTTACATTAATTCCTAAAGGAGTCATTCCTAATAAATTTAACAACCAAATAAAGAAAAACACAGTTAACAAATAACCCATGAATTTTCTGTATTTTTTTTCTCCAATGTTTGGAATTGCAATTTCGTCTCTAATAAAAATAATTAGCGGCTCTAAAACTCTACCAAAACCAGTAGGAATCGCCCCTTTTTTATACGATTTAGCTAAACCAACAAACATAAGTAATAACAATGCAGATGTAAACAACATTGAAACTACGTTTTTAGTAATTGAAAAGTCTAACGGCTTAACATTTGTAGGATGATGATGTTCATCATAAGTAATAGTTCCTTCTGCATCTGTTTTATAAATTTTACCGTGGTATAATTTATAAAAATTACCATTATGTTCCGCTACAGCTTCACCGTGATGTAATTTAGACGAAGAAAAAAACTGAATTCCATTATCAAATAAAATTACTGGCAATGAAAAACCATAATGTTTACCTTCTGCTTCATCTGAAAAGAAATTAAAATCATGAGAATCTTGTAAGTGATGTTGAATATAAGCATCAACCTTATCTTTTTTACTTAAAGGCTCAGCTTCATGATGTCCTTCTTCTACATGTACAACTTCTTCTGAATGAGCAACAGCTGTTGAATCTGAAGGATTATTTGCTACTCCTACTAAAGGCAACATCGCAAAAGCGAAGGCTACTATCACATTAAGTGGTTTTCTTGAAATCACCATATTTATTATAAACTTAAATTCTTAGGTTTCTAAATTTGGTGCAAAAGTACAATTTTTATTAATATACCAAGTCTTAATAATAAAAAAATAAAAGCTTTTTTTTAGTTTTTATTTGAAGACTACTTTTTATTTAAAATTTGACTTGCTAAAACAGTGTCTATTATTAAAAATAAAATTACTATTATCCCAAAATTTATTTTTTCGATGTTGTTTTCAGAAGAATTATCAATAATTGGTTGCAACAAAAAATAGTACACCGCCATTTTTAGCGTTAAAATTACAATGTATACAAAACCAGTACTCTCAAAATTTTTCTCTGAAACCTTTTGCATCAAAACCACACTTAAGACAGAAAAAACAAAAGAAATTAAATACAAAAACCAAATTTGATGGTGAAAATTTTCTTGAAATCCATTCAATGTCTTTGTTTCAAAAATCAAAATATGAAGTAAAAAAAATAACAACGTAATTAACGCTGACTTCTTTAATAAAATCAATGTTTTATTCATCCTTATTCATCTTATTTACTTGACTAATCACATTATAAAGCGCTAAAAAAACTCCAAATAAGGTAAATATTATTGTGAAAATATTTTCTAACAAGTATTTTTCATCTATCCACTTGCCTAAAAAAGAAAAAGCTAAAATTATCACTCCCATTTGAAAAGGAATGTTAATTAATTGCAACCATTTATTATGCGGTTTTTTCTGTTTGGTCATCAGTAGGAATTGATTTTAAATTACTTTTCATCTCGCAAGTTGCTTCAAAAACAGCACCAGGCTCTACAGATAATTTACCTACGATTACTTCACCTTTAATTTTAGCAGTAGATTTAACCCCTAAAAGTTCAGACACCTCAAGTTTTCCCGAAAATTTTCCTTCGATATCAATATTCACACATTTAATATCACCTTGCACTTCTCCTGTTGGACCAATTACCAATTTAGATGCAGAATTATAGTTCCCAATTAATATTCCATCTAATCTAAAATCAGTCTTAGAAGTAATATCTCCTTTAATAACTGTTCCTTGTACAATCCTATTTGTTTGTCCTAATTGACTTGTATCTTTCTTAGTTTTATCAAACATAATATAATAGTCTTTAATTTTATTGTTTATTCAATACTAGCCAATCATTAAGATTCTTTTTAAACTGAATAATTTTATAATCTTCAGAAGAAATGATATATGCTTTATCTTTTATCTTGTAATCTTTAAATTCTTGTAAAACACTTAATACTGATTTAGCATTTTCTTGATTTTTAAACCCATGGATTACAATAATATCTTTGTCAATTGTATACAAATCAGTTGATGCTTTCAATAAAACACTATTCCTGTCCTTTATATACTTATTAATTTTTTCTGTTAATTTTTTCGAATCTTCTTTTAATGGAAAATCTTTAACAAAAATAATTTTCCAACTTGTAGCTTCAAGCTTCCCTAATTCAAATGCTTCAAGTTTAGGAATGTCATTTTGCAACAAACTTTCTGCTTGTTTTCCTTCTAACTCGTCTGGATAGGTCAAGGCTACGAAATTCAATGCTTTTTTATAACTCTCAATGCCTTCAAGCCTACCTTTAATGTTTGCCTTTAACAATTCAAATTTAGGTAACGACTCATCGCCAAAAAACTGATCTATTCTTAATTCAACTTCCTCAGAAGCATCTCTTACAGCATTGTCTTGGTACAATTTATATAAATTATAATAAACTTTATCTGGACTTTCATTATCAGTTAGCTCAATAGAAGGGTTTTGAACTATTTGTGCATAACGACTATCTGGATATTCAGCAATAATCTGATTTTTATAAACATCCGCCTTACTTGATTTTAAAATCTCATAAATCTTAAACAAATTATATTTAGCAGGAAGTATTAGCCTTTCTTCAGGATCGTTTTTAAGTAGTTGCTCTAAACGAGAAACGGCCAATTCATATTCTTTAAATTTCTCTTTGTAAATCACTCCTAATTGATAATAGGCAAAATTTCTGTCTTTAGACAGACTATCAATTTCCATTTGAGATGTTGGCAATTTTAAAATATAAAATTTAGTCGTATATTTTTCTTCTACCACATCAATTAATGAATCATTCTGAGTTGACACATCAACAACATCATTAGCTGAAAACTCCATAGTTTTATCTGAAGACATTCTCCAATTGCTTTTTAGCTCTCTTTTCCCCCACTTCGCTTCAAACTCTCTTTTTCCATAACTAACTGTTACTGGATTATAAAAATAAAAATTACTTTCGTTATTCCCAACAGATGAAGGAGGTAATAATCCCGGACCACCAACTGGAGGCGTCATTAAAGGAGCTGAATTAGGATTAAATTTACCGCCTGGAACATTATTACTCGGCTTAGTCGAAGAGTTTGCAGCAATATTTGCTTCTTTTTCAGCCTTTTCAGCTTCCAGTTTTGCTTTTAATTCGTCTGCAATTTTTAATTTCTCAATATACTTTTGAAAGAATTCTTCCCTTTGCGAATCATTCATTGCAACTAAGTTAAGAATACTATCATTCACTTGAGCAATAGTTTCATACTTAATAACATCTACCAGATTTAATCTTTTCTTTTTATATTTTCTATATTCTCTAGTCCCATCTTTTAATCTCAACAAGGTACTATCATAGTATTTTCCAGCAATTTTATATTGGGCATCTTTAAAATAAATTTCTCCAATATTTCTATAATTTGACGACACTAAATATTCGTCTTGACTAAATGACTTTATTGATTTATTGTAGAATTCTTCAGCGATTTTAGGTTTTTCATTTTTATCATAAAAAACACCCATTTGATGATACAGAATATCTAAAAAAGGTCTATTTTCTCTATCCTCAATTAATTTTGTGAATTTTTCAACAAAAGCTAAAGTGTCTCCATTTTTATAATCAAACTGTTGTGCCTGTTTTGCATGAGCTTGAATTACATATCTACGAGGAGACCTTCTCTTCATGTCAATAACTTCTTGAAAAGCTACAAATGCGCTGTCGTTATATTCAAATGATTCATATAGTTGCCCTAGAATAAAAGAATATCTAGCTTTCTCTTCGTTGTTTTTAGTTTCTTTTCTTGCAATTTTAATAGTTGCAATTGCAGTGTCATTTGAACCTACATTTCTATAAGCTTGACTCAACATAGCATTTGCATCTGCTAAATCTTGCCCCATGACATCTTTTTTCTCAAGTAACTTTTTTAGATTCTTGATTGCAACTTCATTATTTTCAAGTCTAATATTTACCTTTTCACGCCAAACTTTAGCGTGATAAATTTTATCGCTTTGAGGGTATTTGTATAAAATATAATTTAGTGATTCCAAAGAAGGAATAAATCTATTTTCGAAGTAACGAGACTTTGCCAACAACAAATAAGCTTCATCCATTTGTGGATTTCTCTCTGTTCCGCCAATGTTCATAGAGTGCTTTTGAATTGCCTTTACTGCTTTTTCTTCAGCTCTTGTGAAATTTGGATTTTTAGTTTGGCCAGGAAGAAAATTTTCCTCCTTTTCTTGCATTCTCTCAACAGGAAGAACTTCCCAAAAATTATCATTAAATGTCGCTTTTAAGTTTTCCAAACCAGCATCTAGCGCCATATTACCATTGTACAAAACATTATATTCTGTAGTAACAGCATGAAAATTTCTGTTAATAAACTTATCCTTTTTAACAGAACATGCAAGTATAAAAAGCATTAATCCTAAAGTTAATGCGTATTTTAGATGTTTATTTTTCAAGTTAAAACGTTTTTACTCTTAACTAAAAATTATATTTTTTAGTATAAGAATGGTAAAAATACGTTTCTTTTTTTGATGTAAAAAAAAATACTCTTTTTTTTACTATTCTTGAATATTTTTTAAGTCTTTAATAACCTTAAAGGCAACATCAATATGTTCATCACTCACTATAATTGAAAATTCGTTTGTTGTCGAAATAACTTCATGAATAACTATTCCTTCCCACGCTAATTTTTGAAAAATGTAATAATACACTCCCGGAACTGAAATGTTGTCTTGGGGTAGTTTTACAGTTATTGAAGATAAATTTTCTAAATTTAAAGTTCTTTTCTCGTGAGCAAAGAAATTTTCAACCAAATGAGACGAAGAGGAACTTATAATAATATTCATCTCATTTACTCCTCTTGATGAAGTATAAAAAACATCTTGAAGTTTATTAATTTCTGAAATTAATTTAGCCTGATTATCTAATAAAGTATCTGAAATTACAAAAGCAAAATCCGATAATGATGATCTAACTGTAATTTCTCCAATATTTTTTAAAACCTTAGAAATTTTTCGATTAATTTTAAAATCCAACTCTTCAGAAAGCCTCTTTAAAGACATCACAATTGCACCTTGCTTAATATCTTTACCTAACTCTTTTTCAAGTTCAGGAACCATTATTCTTGCTAAAGAAGTTAAGTTAATAATACCTTGTGCTAATGAATTTAAAAGAAATGGTTTTGACTTAATATAGTTTTCTACAACTGAAGAAATTGTTTTCATATCGAAAAATTTTAAGCAAATATACAAAAAGAAACAAATTGTTATATATATAACTTAAAAATAATAAAACGCTTCTTCAATGTGTTCAATGTTAAAATTTTCAGACTCTTTATGCAGAGCAATTATATCAAATCGCACATTAACATCTAAGTTATTTTGAACAACAAATTCATTTGCTGCTTTTACTAATAATTGCATTTTTTTTGGTTTTACAAAGTCTTGAGGTAACCCAAAATCAATACTCGAGCGTGTTTTTACTTCAACAACAGCTAAAATATTATCTTTTTGAGCAATAATGTCAATTTCTGCTTTTTGAAAAACCCAATTAGTTTCTAAAATAGTATATCCTTCATTTCGAAGAAATTCTAACGCTAATTCTTCACCTAACTTACCAAGTTCGTTGTGTTCAGCCATATCATTGCGAGTTTATGAAGCAACCTAGTTCTTAAAAACCAACTTAACTTCATTATCGTTGACTTCAAAATCAACTTGTTTTCCTAAAATTAGCGTTCTATTATCTTTCATATGTCCCGCAGGAAAATCAAATGCAATCGGAATATTATATTGAGATGCAATTGCAGTAATTATTTGCACTGCATTTTGTCCGAAAGGAATTTCGTTATCATGCATGTCGGTCATTCCACCAACAATTAAGCCTTTCACATTTTCAAAGTAACCGTTGCGTTTCATATTTTGCATCATTCTATCTATATGATACAAATATTCATCTAAATCTTCAATATAAAGAATTTTACCTTTTGTATCTAACGAGGATTTTGAACCTAACAAACTGTATAAAATAGACAAATTTCCACCAACTAATTCCCCAGTTGCCTTCCCATTTACATTATAAGAAACTGTTGGAATTACATATTCTATATGCTCGCCGAAAAGTGCTTTTCTCAATGTTTCCTTAACTTCTTCAGGTGCTTTTGGAACTGTAAATGGCATTATAGAGTGTAAAGTTGCAACACGTTCTACGTTAGCATGACTATGCAGAACCGTAACATCACTAAAACCCATAATCCATTTAGGGTGTTTTTTAAATTTAGTAAAATCGAGCATATCAATAATACGAACAGTTCCATAACCTCCACGTGCACACCAAATAGCTTTTACATTATCATCATCCATCATGTTTTGAAAATCGGCAGCACGCTCAGCATCTGTTCCGCCAAGCTGACAACTATCTAAACCAATAGTATTACCAAGCTTAGTTTTTAAACCCCAAGACTCCAGTAATTCTTTTGCAGGAATGGCATCTTCTGGCATAAACTTACGAGCAGTACAAACAATAGCGACAGTATCGCCTTTTTTTAAATAAGGTGGAGTTTTCATTTTCTTTTGGGAATATGAATTTAATGAGACAAAAAGTACCAATACAAAACCGATATATTTCATATTTGTAAAAGTTTAACCCAAAAATACATAAATTAGAAACAAAAATTCGTCATTTCATTTGTAAAGAATTATTTTTGTGTCAAATTTTTTATAAATCAGATATCCAACTATTACTGTTTTTAACGCAAAGTATAGAAGTTTTTCGCAAAGTTAAGAAAAGGAAAAATGACCGAAAATGAAATCTCAAATAAAATAATAGGAATTGCAATTGAAGTTCATACTGCTTTAGGTCCAGGATTACTTGAAAATGTGTATAAAGAGTGTCTTTATTATAAAATTAAACAAGCAGGTTTTAAAGTTGAAAAAGAAAAATCAATTCCATTGATTTTCGAAGACGTTAATCTTGAGTGTGGATATCGAATTGACCTATTAGTAGAAGATAAACTTGTAATTGAATTAAAAAGTGTTGAAGAGCTTTCTGAACTTCATTTTGCTCAAACCTTAACTTATCTTAAGCTTGGAAACTATAAACTTGGCTTACTTTTAAATTTTAATTCCGTTCTTTTAAAAGAAGGCATAAGACGAGTTGTAAATAAATTATAATTTTCACGACATTTGCACTTTAAAAATACTTAAAAAAAACCTTTGAGTCGCTTTGCGAAAAACTTTGCGTCTTTGCGTTAAAACAAAAAATATGATTCAAAATCCTAAAAGATATACAATTACTGCAGCTTTGCCTTATACAAACGGACCTATTCACATTGGTCATTTAGCAGGTGTTTATGTTCCTTCAGATATTTATGCACGTTACCTTCGTATGCAAGGAAAAGATGTTGCTTTTATGTGCGGAAGTGATGAGCATGGAGTTGCTATTTCAATGAAAGCAAAGAAAGAAGGTATTACACCACAGCAAGTAATTGACAAATACGACGGAATTATTCGTCAATCTTTTATTGATTTTGGAATTTCATTTGACAATTACTCAAGAACTTCGGCGAAAATTCATCACGATACAGCACAAGAGTTTTTTAAAAAATTATACGACAACGGCGATTTTATTGAAGAAGTTACCGAGCAATTATATGATGCAAAAGCTGACCAATTTTTGGCAGATCGTTTTGTTACTGGAACTTGTCCGAAATGCGACAATCCAGAAGCTTACGGTGACCAATGTGAAAAATGTGGTTCTACTTTAAATGCTACCGATTTAATTAATCCGAAATCGACGATTACTGGTGAAACTCCAATTATGAAAGCAACTAAACATTGGTTTTTACCTTTAAATAGATATGATGCTTTTTTGCGTGAATGGATTTTAGAAGGTCATAAAAACGACTGGAAATCTAATGTTTACGGACAAGTAAAATCATGGGTTGATGGCGGTTTAGAACCAAGAGCCGTTACTCGTGATTTAGATTGGGGAATTGATGTACCTGTGGAAGGCGCAGAAGGGAAAAAACTATACGTATGGTTTGATGCTCCTATAGGATACATTTCAGCTACTAAAGAATGGGCTGCAAGAGAAGGAAAAGAATGGGAACCATATTGGAAAGATGAAGAAACAAAATTGGTGCACTTTATTGGAAAAGACAATATTGTTTTCCATTGTGTAATTTTTCCAGCCATGCTAAAAGCAGAAGGAAGTTATATTTTACCCGATAATGTACCCGCGAATGAATTTTTAAATTTAGAAGGAAATAAACTTTCTACCTCTAAAAACTGGGCAGTTTGGTTACACGAATATTTACAAGATTTCCCAGACAAACAAGATGCATTACGTTATACTTTAACCGCAAATGCACCCGAATCAAAAGACAACGATTTTACTTGGAAAGATTTTCAAGCGAGAAACAATAATGAATTAGCCTCTATTTTAGGAAACTTCGTAAACCGTGTTATTGTTTTAACGAATAAATATTATGACGGAATTGTTCCAACTCCAAATGAGTTTACTGAATTAGACGAACAAACATTAACCGAATTAAAAGCATATCCTGAAGTGATTGCGTCCTCTATTGAACGTTACCGTTTTAGAGAAGCTTTGGGTGAAATGATGAATGTTGCCCGTTTAGGAAATAAATATTTAACCGAAACGGAGCCTTGGATTACAATCAAAGAAAATCCTGAAAGAGTAAAAACACAAATGTATGTTGCCATACAAATTACAACTGCATTAAGTGTTTTGTGTGAACCTTTTTTACCTTTTACAGCAAGTAAATTAAAGACAATGCTGAATAAAAATGAAAACGACATAAAATGGTCAGATGTTTCTAGTAACTCCAATTTATTAGAGTCAAATCATAAAATTGGCCAAGCAGAAATTTTGTTTTCAAAAATTGAAGATGAAGAAATTCAAAAACAAATAGACAAATTAGAAGCTACTAAAAAAAATAATGAAATGGATAATGCTACAGCAGAACCTCAAAAAGAAACTGCCACTTTTGACGATTTTACAAAATTAGATTTACGTGTAGGAACTATTCTTGAAGCTGAAAAAATGCCAAAAGCCAATAAATTATTGGTTTTAAAAGTAGACACTGGAATAGATGTAAGAACTATAGTTTCTGGAATTGCCGAACATTTTTCACCAGAGGAGGTTATTGGTAAACGTGTCACTGTTTTGGTAAACTTAGTTCCAAGAGCATTACGTGGAGTAGAAAGTGCTGGAATGATTTTAATGACGAATTTACCCGACGGAAAATTAGTTTTCGTAAATCCAGATACTGAAGGTGTAATGAATGGCGCTTTAATTAGCTAAGATGAAAAACGCAAAAATTATAGCATTTGATGCAGACGATACACTTTGGCACAACGAACCTTATTTCGATGAAGCGCAAGCACGTTTTTGCAAACTGTTTCAAGATTTTGCTTCTAGTCAGGAAATTTTAGGGCTAATTTTAAATCACCAAGTAAAAAACTTACCCATTTATGGTTTTGGCATTAAAGCCTTTACACTTTCTATGATTGAAACGGCTTTAAAAATTACCGATAATAATATTTCAGGCAAAGGAATTGAACAAATCATTACCATTGGTAAAGATTTATTGCAAAAACCGGTCGAATTAATGCCAAATGTAGAAAATGTGTTGAAAGAGCTTCATGGAAATTACAAATTGGTAATGGCTACAAAAGGCGATTTAAAAGACCAACATAGAAAATTACACGATTCTGGAATTGGCCATTATTTTCATCATATTGAAGTATTAAGCGACAAAACCGAATTAGATTACGAAAAAATGTTAGGACGTTTAGACATAAAAGCAGAAGATTTTTTAATGATAGGAAATTCTCTAAAGTCAGATGTTTTACCAATCATAAATTTAGGTGGATTTGGAATTCATGTTCCGTATGCAACAACTTGGGAGTATGAAAAAATTGACTTTGAAATAGAACATGAAAATTTCATAGCCTTGAATAATATTGAAGAAGTTTTAAATATTTTAAAATAAAAAAACCAGCGCAATTGCGCTGGTTTTTTGTTTTCATCTGCTAATTACTTTCCTAAAAGCAAAACTTCATTTGCAACGATTTCAGTAATGTAGCGTTTGTTTCCGTCTTTGTCATCATAACTACGAGTAGTAAGCTTTCCGTCAATTGCAAGTTCTTTACCCTTAGTAACGTACTTCTCAATAATTTCAGCTGTTTTTCCCCAAGCAGTAACACGGTGCCATTCGGTTTTTTCTACTTTATCACCGTTGTCTTTATAATAGACTTCATTTGTAGCAATAGAAATGTTAGCTAATTTCTTTCCTCCTTCTAAGTTTTTAACTTCTGGCTCTTGTCCTACGTGTCCGATTAATTGTACTCTGTTTTTCATGGCGTGTAAATTTAAATGGTTTATAAAATTATTTTTAATGTCTAATAAAACTATTTTAATTTTAATTGAACTTGATTTTAATTTTTGAAGTTGCAATTGTCAGTGTTTCATTTCGACAGTGCAAAGATGCGGCAACAAAAAAAATTTATTCGGTAGTTATCTAATTAATATCGGTTGTAAATGTTTGTAACCATTTGTAAACGGATAATATTTTTTGTATATTCGCATGAATCATAATAAAAACATATGCCAGCAAACATTAAAAGCGTTGAGTTAAGAAACTTACAAATTGAAGATTATAAAGAATTAAAAAAGTCAATGATTGAGTCCTATCCTGAAATGGCAGAAACATTTTGGAGAGAAGATCAAATTGTACTCTTATTAAACAAATTTCCTGAAGGACAATTGGTAATTGTTGTAGACGGTGTTGTTGTGGGTTCAGCTTTATCTATTTTAGTTACCGAAGATTTCGCTTTTAAAACAAGAACGTATAAAGGCATAACGGGCAATTTTTCGTTTGACACACATAATCCAAACGGTGAAACCCTTTATGGTATTGATGTTTTTATCAACCCAAAGTATAGAGGATTACGTTTAGGCCGTCGTTTATACGATGTTCGAAAAGAATTATGCGAACAATTGAATTTAAAATCAATCATCTTCGCAGGTAGAATTCCAAACTACAGAAAATTTAAAGATGAAATTACACCTAAAGTATACATTGAAAAAGTAAAGAAAAAAGAAATTTACGATCCTGTTTTATCGTTTCAATTAAGCAATGACTTCCATGAAGTTCGTGTACTTAAAAATTATTTAGAGGGCGATAAAGAATCAATGGAATATGCCGTTTTACTTGAATGGAATAATATTTATTACGATGATAGTCCGAAACTAATCAACGCTGAAAAAAGTATTGTCCGTTTAGGATTAATTCAATGGCAAATGAGAACTTTGAATAATATTCAAG
>JBEDTP010000197.1:0-19327 GCA_040119075.1 Flavobacterium sp. | reverse complement strand
TTTACGCAACTGCCACAAGCGGCAACACGTTGTAGGCTATATTGACTAAAGTCGACATGAAAGTTTAACATACTATACAGAAAATCTGTAATAAGAATTATCTAATAATATTTAATTTAGCCGTTTTAGTATCAACTTTATAAAAACACAAACAACGTAAAACACAAACAAAAAATGAAACTATTCGCCAAATTTTTAACTATTTCATCATTACTCTTTTTACAGATTAGTTGTAATATTGAAGATGACCAACATGAAGACCATAAACATGACTATTCAAAAACTAATATAAAAAGAATTACAATAAAAGACGCAGTCGTAAACACAAATGCGTTTAATAAATTAACAAAACCTAATAAACAAATAAAGAACATTAATGGTAGAGTTATAAATGATACTATAAATAACTTTTCAATTGAAACTGAAAGTGGAACATACATTGAAAAAGAAAATTATCATTCATATACATTTAAAGTAATAAGAGAAAATGGAAGTGATTTTTTACTTGAGAATATTGTTGTTGATAAATACAATGATAGTGACTACAGAACTTTTCTATATCAATATGACATTACTCAAGATGAACTAAACTTAATTAATAATAATCAATATGTAGATCTAAACAACAAAATATCAATTATTGTGTTGGAAAATAGTTCGATTTCAAATTATTTAAATACAAATTCAAAAATTGATTATAATTCAATGTGTTATGTAAGCAACACCTATTATGTTGAAGGTTCATTTATTTGTCCTCTTGGTAATCATAATTATTCAAATTATCCTAGCTGTGACTTTTTTAAAGACGGTACAGTTTTACCTACACATGGAAATTGGGCTACAGATGTGTCTTTAACTCCTTGTGTAGATGCTGGTGGAATTAATAATACTGATGCTGGTAACGAAAGTCCTTCAGGAGAAAATGGAGGCAGTGGAACTGGTGGTTCATCAACTACAACTCCAACCACTACAAATTATCAAAAACTAAGAGAAAAATGTATTACTGAAAATAACCCAGAAGTTTCTAGTTGGTTAAACCAACCAGAAAATGCAGATATTAAAAATGATGTTATTGACTATTTAGAAAATTCTGTAAATCCTGATGGGTTGCAATCAACTGAATCTTGTTATGATGAAAGTAGTGAAGAGTTTCAGAACGTAATGGATATGTACGACATACTTGATGATGGAATGGTAAACGGCGAACCTATTTTAGTAGGCCCTGATGTACCAATTTATGATATGGCTGAATACTTAAGTTGTTTCAATACTTCTCTTGGTGCTACGATAACAATTTATGCTGACCAGCCAACATCTGGTGCGCATGATTTGTTAGGTGATGATGGTGTTGGTCATGCTTTTGTTTCAATTAAGCAAGGCACAAATATTGCAACTTTAGGCTTTTACCCAATTAGCACAACTGGTTCCGTATTCGGTGCAACACCTGGCATATATGGTAATGACCAAAATCATTCTTATGATGTGAGTATATCAGTTAGTGTAAGTTCAATAAAACTTACACAAATTATTGGAAATTTAATTAGTAATACTGACCCAATTTATGAACTTCACCAGTATAATTGTACTGATGTTGCAGTTGGAATAGGAAATGTTTCTGGAATGAATATTCCATCTTGTGAATCACCTTCCGTATGGAATGGTGACACTCCTGGTACACTAGGGGAAATGATAAGAAATATGCCAACTCCAAGTGGAGGTAGTAAAAACTTAACAGGAGGGAATGCTCCATTAAATAATTGTAATTAAAATAAAATAACTAATGAAAATTTTAAAGATATTACTTATAATCAGTTTTTTAATTATTGTTTTTCCTAGTAAATTACTTTTACCAAACGGATTAGTAATAATTTCTGGATTAGTCTTAAATTCAAGTTTATTATTTAACGAAGCATTTAATTTTAATTCATTTATAAACTTGATAATGTTTGCTTTTGCATTTATTGGTACATTAATAATAATATTAAAAAACGTAAAGTTAAATACTATTGGATTAATTCTTCAATTTATTTGGCTCATGTATATGTTCAAAATAAAGTACTTAAATGACTTAATATTCTTAATCACAATTTCCATTTATTTTATAATAAGCATTCTATTCATTTACACATATTTACTTAAGAAAAACATAAATGATTATAAATAATGTTTGTAAAACTAAAAGGCTTATTTACTAATAATAAGTCTTTTAGTTTTTTAAAAAAAGTCTAACAGATAGTTTTGAAATATAAGTTTATGCTAAGTTTTCAAAAAATACAGCCTACAACAGCAGTTAAAATAAATGGCTTAGGCAAAGGCATACTTCCGAATTTTCTCTGAAAATTCAAAAGTTTGCGTTATATTTGTTTTGGCTTGGTCTTGGCTCGTCGCCACTTCTTTTAGCTGCAAAACGTTGTAGAACATATTGAAAAATGAAACGTAAATATACAATCCTAATACTGCTTTTTAATTTATTATCTTATTCACAAGATTCAATAAAAATTCCAACATTAGACTATACAATAAATTACGGTCAAATTGAACAGACAATATCAATATCAATTAAAAAAAATAACGATATATATATTGAAAACAAAAAAATAGAATTACAAAATTTTAAAAACGAAATTTACAAATCTATTGTTGTTAAATTTAAAAATCGTCCAAACTTAATTCAGTATTTGGCTATTGAATTAATTGCTGATGAAAATGTAAACTTTGTAATAATTAGTGACTTAATTGAAAAACTAAAACAGAACGGATTCTTTAAATTGTTTTTATCAGGTAAAGAAAAGAAAATCACATCAACTGAAAATGACAAAATAGGGTTTCTAATCAAACTCAATAGTTTTTATCATCCTTTCAACAATAAGATAATTGACAAAGCAATTTATTCAATTGAAAGTAATGATATAGTTGAAAATGAAAGTTATTTAAAAATTTCAGACTCAACTACAAACCTAAATGGAATAGATACTGAAAGATTAATAAAAAATCAATTAGAGATTCCGTCAAAACTAATTAAAATAAGTTCCGAAAAAATTATAGTTGATGGTATTACTTATAATAATAAAGCTCTAAAAAATAAAATTATAGAATGGTATAGAAATAATAGCCAAACTGGCTTTGTAATTTCCCCAAACTATGATTGTGATTATCAATATTGGTTAAATATAATTTCTGATATTTATTCAATTGTTGATAATGAACGAGAAACAAAATCTATTGAAGAATTTAATTTGAAATTTAAAAACTTAAGTATAGAGAAACAAAATTCTATAAAAAATAGATTTCCTTTAACAATCATACTTGAAAGATAAATACGTTCTACAACAGCCGTTTGTTGCAATTGCTTGGGCTTGGCTTGTGTTCGGAATTTTCTCCGAAAATTCCATGAGGAGTTTTGTACTTGTAATCTTTTGTTATAAATTTACGCAACTGCCACAAGCGGCAACACGTTAGCATTAACTCAAAAAAAACCGAGGAACAGTGAAAAGAACAATAAATTTCGGAGCGATTCTTCTGTTTCTATTTTCATTATCGAGTTGTAATGGACAAACGAAATCAGAAACGGAAAACAGAAACAACAAAACCCAAAACAATAAAATTGTTGGAGGTGGTTGTGATGGTTGTGAATTAATGTATGTTGGAATGCCAAAGAAAATTCGGTCAATAGATACGAGTTCTGCTTGGAATGAAAAAGGACAAAGAATACTGGTTACCGGAAAAATTTTGAACTTGGACGGAAAAACACCAGCAGAAAATGTAGTCGTATATTATTGGCAAACGGACAACAACGGTTATTATTCTGGAGGGAAAGGAAAATCAGAAAGACACGGACATATTCGTGGTTGGGTAAAATCTGATGAACAAGGAGAATACTCAATATACACGATTAGACCAGGAAATTACCCAAATTCTGATATGGAAGCACATATTCATTTATCCGTAAAAGAACCGAATATTAAGGACGAATATTACACAGATGATTTAGTCTTTGATGATGACATAAAATTAACTGGAGTAAAAAGAAAGAAACTTGAGAATCGTGGCGGAAGTGGTGTTTTAAGACCATTGATTGATAAAGAAATGCAAGTTGCTGAACACAATATTATTTTAGGATTGAATATTCCAAACTATCCTACAACTATAAACAACAAAATAAAATCTGGGCGAGAAATTGGAGAAGACAATCCATCTTTTACACCATTTCACGCTTGGGGACCAGATAAAGGCACAAAAACTTGTCCTGTTTGTAAATATGGTCGTTATCACGGAATAGTGTTTTTTGTTGGCAATAATCCAAACTGGAATGAAATCAAAGAGTGGTTAACATTTTTGGAAAACGAAAGTATTAAACGTGAAAAATATTTGAAAGCGTATTTTGTTTATGGCAATGAAAACAATTACAATAAATCAGAGCGACAAGCAGAATTGGAAAAACTAGGCTCGGAATTGAATATTGAGAAATTGGCTCTAACTTTTGTTTCTTCTTTTTCAGATACACAATCAGAAGTTAATTTAAACCGAATAAATCCAAAAGCCGAAAACACATTTATTATTTATCGCAATAGAAATATAATTGAGAAATTTATTAATCTAAAACCAACTGAAGAAAACAAAATCAAAGTCTTAAAAACATTAGATCAAACAAGAAATAAATACTTTGAATTACCTGAACCTAAACACGATTGAATAAAGAGTATAATGCTAACAATGTATATAAATCATTGGGAAATAAGTGATTATATCAAAGTTAGTGCTTGTAAATAAAGATAGTGATAAACCGAAAAGAAGTGCTTATAAATGCCCAACGCTTCATATACTAACCGTTGTAAGTAATGTTGAAAACGGAAACTAAACAAATTTTATTTGAATTTGATGAAATTGGAAGCTATGAAACTCCAAGTGATTTTGATTATGATAAATTAGTTTTTGAAATTGAAAAGTTCAAAACTGAATTAGAAACTATATTCGGCATCAAATTCAATATCGATTACCAAATTCAAGATGCTAGTTTCGTATGTGATATAATCATTTCCGAAAAATTACTTATAAAAAACTCATCAGAATATAGACATTCAATAAGATTTAGCAACTTTGGTAAACTTGTTACTGTAAATGGGATTGATAATCTAAACTTAAAAAGTTTGCAAATAATTCAGAGAGAATTAAAAAATTACAATTTCATTTTTCTTGAGCCGGACGAAATTGATGTTGAATATGACGGGAAATTTGAAAATTTTAAGACAATTTATTCTGGAAATACTCCATCATGGTTTGTCAGATATTTTGATTATTTATAAAACACTACTTACAACAGCAGTTAAAATAAATGGCTTAGGCAAGGGCATACTTCCGAATTTTCTCCGAAAATTCAAAAGTTTGCGTTATATTTGTTTTGGCTTGGTTTTGGCTCGTTGCTATTTCATAAAACCCCAACATTAGCTTTAAAAAAATGAAAATCATATATCTAAATTTTCTAATACCAATACTAATTGGATGCAAAACTCAAAACACATTTTTACAAAATGAAAATGAACCATCTGGTACAATTGCATTTGTTAGTGGTAGAGATGGTAATGCTGAAATATACACCATAAATTCTGACGGTACCGAACTAAGAAATATTACAAATCATCCTTCGCTTGACTTTAGTGCTTCAGGATCTCATGATGGAAAATTCATAGCCTTCTACTCAAATAGAGACGGAAACCCTGAAATTTATATATCAAATACAGATGGTTCTGATATAAAACGATTAACTAATAATTTAGCAACAGATGTATTACCAAGCATTTCGCCAGATATGACAAAGATTGTATTTATAAGTGACCGTGATTCCTTAAGCCGAAATGTTTATGTAATGAACATTGATGGTTCAGAGGTTAAAGCCTTAACACATAATGATGCTTATGAAGAAAGTCCTTCTTGGTCACCAGATGGAAGTCAAATACTTTTTACTCGCCAACTCAGAAAAGAAAGTAATACAACCCATGCGGCAAATGGGGAAATTTTCATTATGAATGCAAATGGCAGCGGTATTAAAAGATTAACTAAAAAAGAAGGCTTCGATTCTGGAGCCGTTTTTTCACCAAACGGCAAACAAATTGCATTCTATGGATCTGAAAATAATTTTTGGGATATTTTTTTAATGAACGCAGACGGAACTGGATTAACTAACCTAACAAAAGATTCTACTGAATGCTATTCTCCATCTTGGTCTCCTGACGGGAAGTGGATTGCTTATGTCGCTGGAAATTCAGAAAACTATGAAATATGGATGATTAATGTTAATACAAAAAAAAGAATTAGACTTACCAATTCTCCAGGACGAGATGAACATCCAGAATGGTTAAAAAATTAAAAACAGGATACAAAAAAGGAAGAAACCAGAAAATATTTTAGATTTTGCAATTCGTAACGAAAGATATATAGCATGTCAGAATATTTATGAATAGAATACTATTTCAGCTGTTTTTATCACTTATGAAGCTGTTGGACATTTCACAACTTCAGCTGTAAACTTCGATATTATAAAGTTTTTTTTAAAACAGTTACAAAATCAATGACTTTAGATTCTAGTAAAGTCAAAATAAATTATACAGAATCAGATTGCTTTCCAATACCAAACGTAATAATGAAAAGAATAAAATAACTACTACTAACAACCGTTTGCAGCAATTATTTAATAGATTATAACTAACCAAAAAACTTGGTTAAAGACATATGGAAAAATCCATATCGGAAATTCCCATAAAAATAATTAACTTAGTAGCTTAGATTGAAAATCTAACTGATTTCCCAAAACTAATAATACACAAACGCTTTAAGTAATCGCTTAGCTAAAACAACTTACAAATGGCCAATAATGAGTTAACTTATAAGGAATTAGAAAATCAGATTATTGAACTCAAAAAGCAAAATGAAATTTTACGTTTAAATAATTCGATTCAAGAAGATGAAATTGGAAGAGAATATTACTACAATACAATTCTTAATAAAATTGGCGATCCTGTTTTTGTAAAAGACGAGCAAAGTAGGTTACTTATTGTTAATGACGCATTTAGGGATATTTTTAAACTAAAAAGAGAAGATATAATTGGAAAGACTCTAGCGGAACATGTTCCTCAAGAAGAAAGGGAAAGCTTTTTAAAAATTGACAAACAAGTTTTAGAAGATGGAATTGAAAATATAAATGAAGAAACACTAACTGTAAAAGGAGAAAAAACTCAGATAATTTCCACAAGGAAGTCAAGATTTATTGATGCTGACGGAAAAAAATATCTTATTGGAGTAATTCATGATATCACTGAACGTAAAAAATCAGAAGATTCACATAAAGAGAATGAAGAACGATTAAAAGGACTTAATACCACAAAAGACAAACTTTTTTCAATCATAGCACATGATTTAAGAACTCCTTTTGACAATATTATAGGTCTAACAGAATTAATACTTGAGAATGCTATTGATTTTGAAGAGTCAGAAAAGTATATCAAGATTCTTAATTCATCCGCAAAAAACACGCTTATTTTACTTGATAACTTATTAAATTGGGCAAAAATCGCAAACAGGACAGCTCAATTACATCCCAAAAAAAATATTTATATCAAATGTTATATTAGAAATAATAGCACTTAATAGATTACATGCAGAAACTAAAAAAATATCTATAGTTTACTCTTCCTCAACAGAAATAGAAGTTTATGCAGATGAAAATATGTTGAGAACCGTGTTGCGAAATCTTATTTCTAATGCAATTAAGTTTACAAATATTGGAGGAAAAATACACATCTATGCAACATTAAAACAAGAACATGTAGAAATTTCTATTGCTGATAATGGAATTGGAATAAATAAAGAAAAAAGTAAAATGCTTTTTGAAATAATTTCAAATACAACTACTGTAGGTACAGCAAACGAAAATGGTTCTGGTTTAGGATTAGTTCTTTGTAAAGAATTTGTAAATAAAAATGGAGGAGAAATTTGGGTTGAAAGCGAAGAAGGGAAAGGTAGTAACTTTAAATTTACGTTACCTTTGCATCCATTAGAATAAAAGGAAGTAAAAAGTGGAGAAGCAAGGGTTAAACTGGACTATTTGTATAGAATGTCAGGGACTTGGCAAAAAAAGTCGAGGACTCAGTAAAAAAATGCAAAAAAAATACCAAGATGCATTAGAGCAATTTAATAAAACTAACAATAAAGGGAAAACTCCTGTTAAGCCTAAAGCCCACTTAAATTCTTGTATAAACTGTTCGGGTTCAGGGCTAATTAAATCAGAAAAACACCTAGAAGCAGATTACGAAAACTTTCCACATGTAGCCATTATTGGTGGCGGAATTGGCGGAACAGCTCTTGCAGTTGCTTGCTTACATCGTGGAATTCCATTTACTCTTTATGAACGCGACAATAATTTCGATACACGCTCTCAAGGTTATGGCTTAACATTACAACAAGCCAGTAAAGCAATTGAAGGGTTAGGTATATTTTCGTTAGAAGAAGGTGTAGTTTCAACAAAGCACGTTGTCCATACTCCCGATGGAAAAATAATTGGCGAATGGGGAATGAGGAAGTGGCTGCAATCAGACAGGAAAACTACAACGAAACGAACAAACATTCACATTGCACGTCAATCCTTACGACTTGCCTTACTTAATCAACTTGGTGAAAATAAAGTAATAGAATGGGGACACAATTTAATAGATTTTAAAGAAATTGAGAATGACGGCATTCAACTTAGTTTTGAAGTAAATGGTGAAATTAAAAAAACTAAGTCCGACCTTATTGTTGGAGCCGATGGTATTCGAAGTTCTGTTCGGAAATTGTTGATTGAGGGAGAAACATCCCCTTTACGCTATCTAAATTGCATAGTAATCTTAGGAATTTGCTCATTAAAATCACTCGAAGGAATTGAAAGTGAATTACTAGATTCTGCAACTGTTTTTCAAACTGCTAACGGAAACGAACGCATTTACATCATGCCATTTACATCAGATTCTGTTATGTGGCAACTTAGTTTTCCTTTGCCAGAAAATGAAGCTAAAAAATTAAGTGATTTAGGTCCAAAAGCACTAAAAGAAGAAGCATTCAGAAGGGTGCAATGGCACTGCCCTATTCCTCAAATATTAGAAAACACCTTGGAAGCACAGGTTTCGGGCTATCCTGTTTATGATCGAGAATTACTGAGTTTAGAATTATTAGAAAAAAACGAAAAAGTCACATTAATTGGTGATGCCGCACACCCTATGAGTCCGTTTAAAGGACAAGGTGCGAATCAAGCGTTATTAGATGCTCTAGCATTAGCTCGAGGAATTACAAAAGGATGCAATCCGAAATCGAAATGGAGAGAAATAGGAATTAGAAAAAGTGTATTGAAAGAGTTTGAAACTGAAATGATAGAACGTAGTGCTTTAAAAGTAAAAGATTCAGCAAAAGCAGCACAATTCTTACACACAGAAAGTGTACTTCATGAAGTGAATGAACCTAGAAGAAATTATAAATAAAACTAAATGAATACTAATTTTAGAAAAGCTACATTAAACGAACTTCCTGAAATTTGGAACATTATACAAGACGCCATACAACGAAGAAAAGAAGATGGAAGCAATCAATGGCAAGACGGTTACCCAAATCCTGATGTTTTACAAAATGACATTAATAAAGAAACTGGTTTTGTTTTAATCGAAAATAATGTTGTAATTGGTTATTGCGCCATTTTAATTAACGATGAACCCGAATATGACAACATTGAAGGAAAGTGGCTTACAACAGCTGATTTTGTGGTTTTTCATAGAGTTGCCATTGCAACAACACATTTAGGAAAAGGATTTGCCAAAGTAATGTTCAATTGCATTGAAGATTATGCGCTTTCCAAAAACATATACAGTGTAAAAGCAGATACCAATTTTGACAATTTTGCAATGATTTCCATATTTGAAAAAGCGGGTTACACCTATTGTGGAGAAGTCTATTTTAGAGGAAGCCCAAGAAAAGCGTTTGAAAAAGTACTGAATAAAACCAACTAGTATGAATACTAAATCAAGGATAAAATCGATACTAAATACAAATGGTTTAGACTCTTCTATTACAGGTTTACCAACTTTTGATTTAGCCGAATTACACCTTACAAACGAAATAGATTTTCAATTACCGACTAATGTTCGAGTAGGACATTTGGCAGAAAAAATTGTTGGACAATTAATTAAATCTTCTACCAATTTTAGCGTTTTGTATGAAAACGTTCAAATACTTGAAAAAGAAAAAACCATTGGCGAAATCGATTTTATCCTTCAAAACCAAAACACAAAGCAAGTTCTACATGTGGAGTTGGCGTATAAGTTTTATTTATTTGACCCAAGTATTTCTACTGAAACTATAAATAACTGGATTGGCCCAAATAGAAACGATTCTTTACAAGAAAAATTAGATAAATTAAAAACAAAGCAATTTCCACTACTCTACCATAATTGTACAAAAGCAGCTTTAACTACTGTAACAATTAACGAAGTTTCGCAAGCGCTATGTTTGTTGGTTAATTTATACATTCCTTATGAATACAAACCTAATTTTAACTCTATTTACCAAAAAGCCATAAAAGGGTATTATTTCAATTTTGAAACTTTTATAAAACTAGATAACCCAACAAAAACCTATTACATTCCTACTAAAAAAGAATGGGGAATGGAACCAGATGAAAACGAAATTTGGGCAGACTTTACCACAGTTGAAAAACAAATTAGCAACAACATGCAAGAAAAACAAGCAGTGTTATGTTGGCAAAAAAATAATGATACTTATTCCTCTTTTTTTATTGTTTGGTGGTAAAATAACTACAAAAAAATGTACGTACATTAAAACCAAACCTGCTTTTTTCTATATTTACAAATAGAACAAATGTTTATGATTAAATGTAAGCTTTTGTTTATAGCGTAAATAAATTCTTTAGCAACAATACGAATAACTGAATGGGAATATTTGACCTTATTTTTGGAAAAACTATAAAAATTGACGACCAATTCTTCGGAAAAATGATATTATCAGAATTTAAGAAAAATCCTGAAAAGAATTATTTTGAATGTAGAAGATATTTTAAACCAACAGATAGTATTATTGAAATCGGAATTGAAGGAAATAAAACTGGACCGACAGAACTTCAAAAAGATTTTTTTAAAAATATAGAATCAGAATATGAACAAATTATTTCTTCAGTGAAACCGATGATTGAAAGGGAATTTCAAAACTGGAATAAAGATTTTAAAATAATAGATTTTAGTAAGGAATTTAAAGCTGTTTATTTGTATTTGCCAAGATGTGAAAATGAACATAAAGCATGGGAAATTGCATTTGAAAGTGAACACGATTTAAATCATACGTTTACTATAACAATGAGTAATTTGAAACCAACTGAAATATTGATTGACGGATAAAAGTACTGTTGCTGAGAGCAATTAAAAGTAATGGCTTAGGTAAAAGCATACTTCCGAATTTTGCTTCGCCAGTTCCGCACAAGGTGCTCGAGTCTCCGAAAATTCCACGAGAAGTTTTGTACTTGTAATCTTAAGTCTTAAATTTACGCAACTGCCACAAGCGGCAACACGTTGTACATAATTTTAAAAAAATGACATGAAAAAATTCTTTATTTATATTATCTCGATCATTTTTTTTAGTTGTGGAAATGATTATGAAAAAGAAGAAATCAAAGTCATTAGCGATATTACAAATGATTATCTAAGAAGAAGTCACTTAAACTTAGATGACGAATACATAAAATTAGACACTATTCAAATAGAAAATTCTGAGTTTGACGTTTACATATCTGATGCATTAATTCCAATAAAACAAATAAAAGAAGACAATGAATGGATGTTTTCCAATAATGATTTTACAAAAAAAGATTCAATCCTATTTAACGAATTAATTAATTCTGAATGTTTTGATTCATTAAAATATAGAGAATTCAATAAAACTGAAATCAAATTAGATAAACCCTACAATCAAATGTTTGAAAAAGATGACAAAACGACTTCTGCAGAAATATATCTTATGTTTAATTTTTCAAGGGTTTGTTTTAATAACGAAATGGATAAAGGAATTGTTGTAATCGACTATAAAATTGGTGGTAAATATGGGTTTACACAAGGTTATAATATGTCGTTAATAATTTTAAAAGTAAATGGGAAGTGGACATATATTAAAAATGATTAAAAAACTACCGCTAACAGCAATTAAAAGTAATGGCTTAGGTAAAAGCATACTTCCGAATTTTGCTTCGCCAGTTCGCACAAGGTGCTCGAATCTTCGAAAATTCAAAAGTTTGCATTATATTTGTTTTAGCTTGGTTTTGGCTCGTCGCCACTTCTTTTAACAGCAACACGTTAACAATAATCATGAAACAAACACTCTATATATTATTCATTTCCTTTTTATTATTTTCCTGTAAAGCATCAAAAAAAAGAATTGAAAAAATTGATTTTAAAACTGAGTATAAATTTTCTTCTGAAATAGAAAACAAGGTTTCTACAGATACTGTTCCTTGGAAATATCAAATTTCAGCTGCTGAATACGCCACCAAAGGCGATTACAAAAACGCTTTAATTCATTGGGACCTTGCCATGAGAGCAGGTGAAAAAGAATATTCTAAAAGTCAAGTAGATTCAATAAATCAAACATATTCAAAAGTCAATGCGGCTGATTACATCATTGAACAAGCTAAGAAAAATCAAGTAATTATAATAAATGAAGCACATCACAATTCGCATCATAGAATATTTACAAAAACGCTTCTTCAAAAACTTTATGATAACGGTTATACTAATTTAGGGTTAGAAGCATTAGGAAATGGCGAATATTTAGATTCAACTCTTAATAATCGAAAATATCCAATTCTTACAACAGGGCATTACATTAAAGATCCGCAGTTTGGAAATTTAGTTAGAGACGCCTTAGAAATAGGATATAATTTATTTGCCTATGAGAATACTACAGAAGGAAATGGAAAACAAAGAGATATAGAACAAGCAAAAAACATACAGCAAGTAATTGACTCTAAACCAAATGAAAAGTTTTTAATTCATTGTGGTTTTGACCATGCTTTAGAAGGAACTCATCAATCTTGGGAAAAAGCTATGGCGGGAAGATTAACGGAATATACTGGAATAAATCCCTTAACTATTAATCAAGTAATGTATAGTGAAAAAAGTAATTCTAAATTTAATCATCCGTTTTTAAAAGCATTAGCTGTAAATGAGCCTACAATTATAATTGACAAAATGAACAATCCGTTTAAATATGAGCGTAATGAAGCGTGGACAGACATTGCTGTTTTTCATCCTAGTACTAATTATATTGATAATCGCCCAAATTGGTTATTTGAAAATGGAAATAAAAATATTTCTATAACATTAAATGATATTCAACTCGAATTTCCTGTATTGGTTTTGGCCTACAATAAAGGAGAAGATATAAATCTAGCCGTTCCTATTGACATTGTAGAAGTCGTAAATAAAAAGGAAAACTGTAATCTAGGATTAAAAAAAGGCGATTATGAAATTGTAGTAACCAACGGAAAGGAATCGCTTAAATTTGAACAAAAAGTAAAATAACTATTGCGGTTTTAAATACACAAAGCAAACACTTTTTGACAATTTGTTGTGGACGCTGTGGAAACTAAAAACAAAAAACCCCAATCTTTCAATTGGGATTTTCTATTTATTACTTACTTAAGTACATTTTTCTTCTTGAGTACAACTCGTAGAATTGGTCGTCTTTTAAATCATCTATAAACAAAATGCTTTCCCCAGTCGATTTCATTTCTGGTCCTAATGCTTTGTTTACATTTTTAAACTTACTAAAAGAGAAAACCGGTTGTTTAATTGCGTATCCTTTTAATTGCGGGTTAAAAGTAAAGTCGCTTACTTTATTGTGTCCTAACATTACTTTTGTAGCATAGTTTACATAAGGTTCGCCATACGCTTTTGCAATAAATGGCACCGTACGAGAAGCTCTTGGATTGGCTTCAATAATATAAACTGTATCGTCTTTAATAGCAAATTGAATATTGATTAATCCAACTGTTTTCAACGCTCTTGCTATTTTATGCGTATGCTCTTTTATTTGTTGCATAACAAATTCTCCCAAGTTAAAAGGAGGCAATGTTGCGTTACTATCTCCAGAATGCACTCCACAAGGCTCAATATGCTCCATGATTCCTATGACGTACACATTTCCGTCGGCATCGCAAATAGCATCTGCTTCCGCTTCGATAGCACCATCTAAATAATGGTCTAATAATAATTTATTTCCAGGAATCGATTTTAATAAATCAATTACATGCTCTTCTAATTCTTGTTTGTTGATTACAATTTTCATTCCTTGTCCACCTAATACATAAGAAGGACGAACTAATAAAGGAAAATCAAGTGAGTCGGCTAAAACCGAAGCTTCTTCAGCACTTTCAGCAATTCCAAATTTAGGGAAAGGAATATTCAATTCGGTTAATAAATCAGAGAAACGACCTCTATCTTCTGCTAAATCTAAAGCATCAAACGAAGTTCCCATGATTTTGATTCCGTATTTCGAAAGTTTCTCCGCTAATTTAAGAGCAGTTTGTCCACCCAATTGTACAATTACACCTTCTGGTTTTTCATGACGAATGATGTCGTAAATGTGCTCCCAAAAAACAGGTTCGAAGTATAATTTATCTGCTGTATCAAAATCGGTAGAAACCGTTTCAGGATTACAGTTAATCATGATGGTTTCGTAACCACATTCTTTTGCTGCTAAAACGCCGTGCACACAAGAGTAATCAAACTCAATTCCTTGTCCAATTCTATTTGGTCCAGAACCAAGAACAATAACTTTCTTTTTATCGGTAACAATACTTTCGTTATGAACGTAACGCGTACCGTCTGCTTTTTCAATCTCCGCTTCAAAAGTAGAGTAATAATAAGGTGTTTGTGCTTTAAATTCTGCCGCACAAGTATCAACCAATTTATAAACTCTGTTTATTTTTTGCTCTTCACGTAATTTATAAACCTGACTTTCTAAACAACCCATCATGTGTGCTATTTGTCTGTCTCCGTAACCTTTTTGTTTTGCTTCTAACAATAATTCTCTAGGAAGTGTATCTACTTTAAAGTTCGAAATTTCTCTCTCTAAAGCATATAATTCTTCATATTGCTTTAAGAACCACATGTCGATTTTAGTAATTTCATGAATACGACTCAACGGAATTCCCATTGCAATAGCATCATAAATTACAAAAACTCTATCCCAACTTGCATTGGTTAATTTTTCAATAATTTGTTCGTAGTTTTTATATCCTTTTCCATCAGCACCTAAACCATTACGTTTAATTTCTAAAGACTGTGTAGCTTTATGAAGCGCTTCTTGGAACGAACGTCCAATTCCCATTACTTCTCCAACCGATTTCATTTGAAGTCCTAATGTTCTATCAGCACCTTCAAATTTATCGAAGTTCCAACGTGGTATTTTTACGATTACATAATCTAAAGTTGGTTCAAAAAGAGCCGAAGTTGATTTTGTAATTTGATTTTGCAATTCGTCTAAGTTATATCCTAAAGCTAATTTAGAAGCAATTTTTGCAATTGGATAACCCGTTGCTTTTGATGCTAAAGCAGAAGAACGTGAAACACGAGGATTAATTTCAATAGCTACAATATCTTCATTTTCGTCAGGAGAAACCGCAAATTGTACGTTACAACCTCCTGCGAAATTTCCGATTGCACGCATCATTAAGATGGCCATATCACGCATTTTTTGGTACGTTGAATCTGATAAAGTCATTGCTGGTGCAACAGTAATACTATCTCCAGTATGAATTCCCATTGGATCCATATTTTCAATCGTACAAATAATAACTACGTTATCGTTTTTATCTCTAAGTAATTCTAATTCGTATTCTTTCCAACCTAAAAGTGCTTTATCAATAAGAACTTCATGAATTGGTGACATTTCCAATCCATAAGAAAGTTTTTCGTCAAATTCTTCAGCAGTATGTACAAAAGCAGCTCCTGTTCCACCAAGCGTAAACGAAGGACGGATTACTAATGGAAAGCCAAATTCTTGTGCAATTTCTTTCCCTTTAAGAAATGAGTTCGCAATTTTTGCAGGTGCAGCACCTACTCCTAATTTTGCTAAAAGATCTTTAAACTGATCTCTGTTTTCGGTAATATTAATGGCGTTAACATCAACACCAATCATTTTTACATTAAAATCATTCCAAATTCCTTTTTCATCTGCTTCCAAACAAAGATTTAAAGCAGTTTGTCCACCCATTGTTGGTAAAACTGCATCAATTTGTGGATGCTCTTTTAAAATTTGGATTATTGATTTTGTAGTTAACGGTAATAAATAAACATGATCGGCCATTGTTGGATCGGTCATGATGGTTGCAGGATTTGAATTTATAAGAATAACTTCAATTCCTTCTTCTCTTAAAGAACGCGCAGATTGCGAACCAGCATAATCAAATTCACACGCTTGTCCAATTACAATAGGTCCAGAACCTATAATTAAAACCGATTTTATTGAATTGTCTTTAGGCATTGTATATGTAGTTGTTGTTGTTTTAGTTGTATGTTCAAAAATAATCTCTTTGTTTTAATTTAAAAACTTTGAGATTTGAAACTTATTAAATTTTATAAACAAGTTTAAAAAAAAGCCGCTACTAATAAAAGTAACGGCTTTATTTTGATTAGAAACTAATCATTATTTTTTATGTCTTGGTTCACAAGAAACAGTCAATTTATGGTTTCCTTTAGCTCTTCTTCTAGCAAGAACTTTTCTTCCATTAGCAGAAGCCATTCTGTCCATAAATCCGTGTTTATTTCTTCTTTTTCTTTTCGATGGTTGAAATGTTCTTTTACTCATGACTTGTATTTTTAAAAATCTTTATATAAATGTCTTATAACTCTCAATTTTCCTTATCTGGAAAACCGAGTGCAAATATACAAAGTCTTTTTTCATTCGCAAGTACTTTTTTAAAAATATTTTTAATTGATTTTACTACCTTTGCACCACATTAAAAAAACACATTATGTTTCACAAAAATATTAAATTAATTATTGCTGGTTTATTAATAGCCTTAGGAATTTATCAAATAGTTGATAGAAGTGTAGGAAACGGGATTTTTCTAATATTATTCTCATCAATATTTATTCTATTATATTTCAAAAACGAAATGATTTTGCTTGCTTTTCTTAAACTTAGAAAACAAGATATGGACGGTGCTAAAAAATGGTTGGATAAAATTTCAAATCCAGAAACCGCTCTAGTAAGAAAACAACAAGGTTACTATAATTATCTTAACGGTATTATGGTTTCGCAAACTAATTTAACACAAGCAGAAAAGTTTTTCAAAAAAGCTGTTGAACTTGGTTTATCTATGGATCAAGATTTAGCTTTAGCAAAACTTCAATTGGCAGGAATTGCTATGTCTAAAAGAAGAAAAATTGAAGCTACTAATCTATTAAACGAAGCAAAAAAATTAGATAAGCACGGGATGCTTAAAGACCAAATAAAGATGCTTAAAGATCAATTGAAAAAAATATAAACAATTTATTATTTTTACAAAAAGCACCTAATATGGTGCTTTTTTTGTTGATTAAACGATTATTTCTCACTTCTTATCGTTTAAACAACCTCATAAACCTTTAATTTTCATAGCTTTAGGTAAATATTTAAGGCATTGAGAAAACTTTACTTCATACTATCAATATTACTTTCTTTACAAAGCTTTTCATTCAATGATAGCATTGTAAAGTTTTCTAGTGCCATAAATAAGAACATTACAGAATATATTTCAAAAAGCAATCAGGCGTATTTAGAGAAAGATTATGCAGCCGCAGAACTATTATTGGATTCATTAATTTATAAAAATCTTATTGGAACTCAGTTTGATAATTTTTCATTTAAACGTATTGGTAAAAAAAGAATTATTCTTGACGAATCCATAACTACTCCCGTTATGATTTTTACATATGCCTCATGGTGTTTAATTGAAAAAGGAGAAATTCCCGCACTAAACAAACTAGCAAATGAATATAAAGGTAAAATAAAAATTATTGTAGTTTTTTGGGATACTAAAAATAGAGTAAAAAAAATTGCGAAAAAATTTAATTCCCAAATAGAAGTTTGTTATACAAATGAAAGAAACAATAAAGATTTAAGAGCAATTAAACTTTTAAAAAATACTTTAGGCTTTCCAACATCATATTTCTTGGATTCAAATAAAAACATTGTTTCAATAAAAAAGAGAAGCTCAAAACCAACTTATAAAATAGATTTTGCTACTTCATTAAAAAATAATTACAACTCATTTAAAGCCGAAGTTTCTCAATTAATTATAACCAATACCTTCCAAGATTATCGTTTGGCAAAAAAATAATTATTTTGAAAAAAGCATCTTTCCTCCTATTAGCAATAAGATTACAGCAAATATTTTTTTCAACATCTTTTGATCCAAATTAACTGCCAATTTACTTCCAAAATACCCTCCAACAACAAAAAATACTGCAATAATAGCGGCGTGTTTCCAATTGATATAACCCTCTTTATAATAATTAAACACCGCAATAGCTGTAACAGGAACCACTAAAACAGCCAAACTTGTTCCCTGTGCTTGGTGTTGGCTAAATCCTAAGAACAAAATTAATAACGGAACCATAACCACTCCACCACCTACTCCAACCAAACCGCTTAATAAGCCTGCAATTATTCCTATTAGAACAAGTGATAATACAATTTGTAATGTCATTTTAAATTTTTTATTTTCTGGCATAACCTGAAGTTGGTATTTCAATTATATATTTCTTCTTTTTAGGGTTATCTAGTTTTTTATCTCTCAACCAAGGATTGTGAATTTTTAAAATTTTATAATTAATTCCTTGAGATTTAGCAAACGTAGCAAAATCTGAAACAGAAGAATCGATTTCAATTTTTTTCACCTCAACTTCCTTATACAAACCTTCTTTTGGCAATCTAAATCCGTATTCAGCAGAATGTGACATTATTTCTTTTAACGCTAAAATTCTAAACACATAACGAGAAGTTTCTTCATTCAACAAAACATCATAATATGAAGAAACACCTTGCGAATCTAATTGACGTTGCACACCATTAATACCTCCATTATAAGACGCCGCAGCTAATGTCCAACTTCCAAATTTTTCTTTCGCGTCTTTTAAATACACACAAGCCGCTTCAGTTGATTTTACTAAATGATAACGTTCATCTACTTCATCAGACACTTCTAAACCTTTTTCTTTTGCAGTTTCAGGCATAAATTGCCAAACACCTCTTGCTCCTG
>JBEDTP010000196.1:0-20957 GCA_040119075.1 Flavobacterium sp. | reverse complement strand
TAATAGATTAAGTTTGTTTTGTATAAATTAATCATTACATTTGCATCCCCTAAAAAGCGGGGATATTAAATTATTAGTAACAATTATTAACAGTTATGCCAACAATTCAACAATTAGTAAGAACAGGAAGAGCCAAAATAACTAAGAAGAGTAAATCGGCTGCTTTAGATTCTTGTCCTCAAAGAAGAGGGGTTTGTACACGTGTATATACTACAACACCTAAAAAGCCAAACTCGGCAATGCGTAAAGTTGCGCGTGTTCGTTTGACAAACGGTAATGAAGTAAATGCTTACATCCCTGGAGAAGGACATAATTTACAGGAGCACTCGATAGTATTAGTTAGAGGTGGAAGGGTTAAAGATTTGCCAGGTGTTAGATACCACATTGTACGTGGTGCTTTGGATACTGCCGGAGTTAGCGGTAGAACTCAAAGAAGATCTAAGTACGGAGCAAAAAGACCAAAAGACGCTAAAAAGTAATTTTTAAACTTTTAAAGAAAAGACATGAGAAAAAGAGCAGCCAAAAAAAGACCTCTTTTACCGGATCCTAAATTTAACGATCAGTTAGTAACACGTTTTGTAAACAACTTAATGTGGGATGGTAAAAAATCAACAGCCTTTAAAGTATTTTATGATGCATTAGATATTGTAGAAGCAAAAAAAGGAGATACAGAAAAAACAGCTTTAGAGCTTTGGAAAGATGCGTTAACAAATGTTATGCCTCACGTAGAAGTTAGAAGTCGTAGAGTAGGTGGAGCAACGTTCCAAATACCAATGCCAATTCGTCCAGATAGAAAAATTTCTACTGCAATGAAATGGTTAATATTATATGCAAGAAAAAGAAATGAGAAATCTATGGCAGGTAAATTGTCTTCTGAGATCTTAGCGGCTTCTAAAGAAGAAGGTGCTGCGGTTAAGAAAAGAATGGATACTCATAAAATGGCAGATGCAAATAAAGCATTCTCACACTTTAGATTTTAATTAGAAGAAATGGGAAGAGATTTAAAATATACAAGAAATATAGGAATTGCTGCTCACATTGATGCTGGTAAAACAACAACTACTGAGCGTGTATTATTCTATACTGGGAAATCGCACAAAATTGGTGAAGTGCATGATGGTGCTGCAACAATGGACTGGATGGCTCAAGAACAAGAAAGAGGTATTACAATTACTTCTGCTGCAACAACTTGTGAGTGGAATTTTCCAACGAAGCAAGGTGCAATTTTGCCAGAATCTATACCTTATCACTTTAATATTATTGATACTCCAGGACACGTTGATTTTACTGTAGAGGTAAATCGTTCGTTACGTGTATTGGATGGTTTAGTTTTCTTATTTAGTGCTGTTGATGGTGTTGAGCCTCAATCAGAAACTAACTGGAGACTTGCTGATCAGTATAGAGTGCCTCGTATGGGATTTGTTAACAAAATGGACCGTCAAGGGTCTAATTTCTTAGCAGTATGTCAACAGGTTAAGGATATGTTGAAATCAAACGCTGTAGCTATTACTTTGCCTATTGGTGAAGAGAATGACTTCAGAGGTGTAGTTGACTTAGTTAAAAATCAAGCTATTGTATGGCATGATGAAACTCAAGGGGCTACTTTTGATATTATTGACATTCCAGCTGATATGGTTGATGAAGTAAAAGAATATCGCTCAATACTTATTGAAGAAATCGCTACTTATGACGAGAATCTTTTAGATAAGTACATGGAAGATGAAAATTCTATTACTGAAGATGAAATTAATGCTGCATTAAGAGCTGCTACAATTGACATGGCTATCATTCCTATGATTGCTGGTTCTGCGTTTAAAAACAAAGGAGTTCAATTTATGTTAGATGCTGTTTGTAAGTATTTACCATCTCCAATGGATAAAGAAGGTATCGAAGGGATTCATCCTGATGATGCTGATTTATTAGAAGAAGATCAAACAAAAATATTACGTAAGCCAGATGTTAAAGAGCCATTCGCTGCTTTAGCATTTAAAATTGCTACGGACCCTTATGTTGGTCGTTTGGCTTTCTTCCGTGCTTATTCAGGACGTTTAGATGCTGGATCTTATATCTTGAACACTCGTTCAGGAAATAAAGAACGTATCTCTCGTATTTACCAAATGCATGCTAACAAACAAAATCCAATTGAATATATTGAGGCTGGAGATATTGGAGCTGCTGTAGGATTTAAGGATATCAAGACTGGAGATACAATGTGTGACGAAAAGCACCCAATTATTCTTGAGTCAATGAAATTCCCTGATCCGGTAATTGGTATAGCAATTGAACCTAAAACAAAAGCTGATGTTGATAAAATGGGTATGGCTTTAGCTAAATTGGCTGAGGAAGATCCTACATTTACAGTTAGAACTGATGAGGCTTCAGGTCAAACTATTATTTCAGGTATGGGTGAGTTACACTTAGATATCTTGATTGATAGAATGAAACGTGAATTTAAAGTTGAAGTTGACCAAGGTGAGCCTCAAGTTGAATATAAAGAAGCATTTACAAGATCTGCTACTCATAGAGAAACTTACAAAAAGCAATCTGGTGGACGTGGTAAATTCGGTGATATCGTATTTACATTAGAGCCTGCTGAAGATGTTGATGGTAAGCCAGCTGTTGGGTTGCAATTTATTAATGCTGTTAAAGGAGGAAATGTTCCTAAAGAATATATTCCTGCTGTTGAAAAAGGTTTCCGTGAAGCTATGAAAACTGGTCCGTTAGCAGGTTATGCTGTGGATAGTTTAAGAGTTACTTTATCTGATGGATCTTTTCACCCTGTAGATTCTGATGCTCTTTCTTTTGAATTAGCAGCTAAATTAGGGTATAAAGAAGTAGCTAAAGCTGCAGGAGCTGTTATTCTTGAGCCTATTATGAAAATCGAAGTTATTACTCCAGAAGAAAACATGGGTGATATCGTTGGTGATTTAAATAGAAGAAGAGGTCAAGTAAATGACATGGGAGATAGATCTGGTGCAAAAACTATTAAAGCAGATGTGCCTTTATCTGAAATGTTTGGTTATGTAACTACATTGAGAACACTATCATCTGGTAGAGCTACGTCTACTATGGAATTCTCTCACTATGCAGAAACGCCTTCTAATATTTCAGAAGAAGTAATTAAAAAAGCAAAAGGTAACGCTTAATTTTTAAGAAAATGAGTCAAAAAATCAGAATAAAATTAAAATCTTACGATCACATGTTGGTAGACAAGTCTGCTGAAAAGATTGTAAAAACTGTAAAGAGTACTGGTGCTGTAGTTACTGGTCCAATTCCTTTACCAACAAATAAAAAGATTTTCACAGTTTTACGTTCACCACACGTAAACAAAAAATCTAGAGAGCAATTTGAATTAAGCTCTTACAAGAGATTATTAGATATTTATAGTTCTTCTTCAAAAACTATCGATGCTTTAATGAAATTAGAGTTGCCGAGTGGAGTTGAAGTTGAGATTAAAGTATAATTTCAATATAGCTGATTATTCAGTATTAAAAGCCGCAAGTATTTATATACTGCGGTTTTTTTAAATATTTCAAGTAGCTTTTTTGGATTAAAAATCACGATTTTTGGTCTAACTAATTATATTTGCGGTATTTAAAATAAAATTATATATTTGCACCCTCAAAAAGAGGTGTGAATATATTATTTGTGCACAAAAAAGTAAAAATTTAATTAATAATTAGTTTAATATGTCTGGGTTAATCGGAAGAAAAATTGGCATGACTAGCATTTTTGATGAAAACGGGAAAAATATTCCTTGTACAGTAATCGAAGCTGGTCCATGTGTAGTTACCCAAGTCAGAACCGAGGAGGTTGACGGGTACGTTGCTCTACAACTTGGTTTCGATGACAAATCTGAAAAACAAACTGTTAAAGCTGAGGCTTCTCACTTTAAGAAAGCAGGAACTGTTGCGAAGAAAAAAGTCGTTGAAATTAAGGAGTTTGAACAAGAGCACAAATTAGGTGATGTTATCACTGTAGACTTATTTATTGAAGGTGAGTTTGTTGACGTTCAAGGAGTGTCAAAAGGTAAAGGTTTTCAAGGGGTTGTAAAACGTCACGGTTTTGGTGGTGTTGGTCAAGCAACTCATGGTCAACATAACCGTTTGAGAGCACCGGGTTCTGTTGGAGCTTCATCTTATCCATCTAGAGTATTCAAAGGAATGCGAATGGCTGGTAGAATGGGTGGTGATAATGTTACAGTTCAAAACTTAAAAGTTTTGAAAGTTGTTGCTGAAAAGAACTTATTAGTTGTTAAAGGAGCTATTCCTGGACACAAGAACTCTTATGTAATCATTCAGAAGTAATGGAAGTAAAAGTAGTAGATTTCAACGGAAAAGATACTGGAAGAAAAGTTCAACTTTCTGATTCAGTATTCGCAATTGAGCCAAATAATCACGCAGTATATCTTGATGTTAAGCAATACTTAGCAAATCAAAGACAAGGAACTCATAAAGCTAAAGAGAGAGCTGAAGTTACTGGAAGTACTCGTAAGATTAAAAAGCAAAAAGGAACAGGTACAGCTCGTGCTGGTAGTATTAAGAACCCTTTATTTAAAGGTGGAGGTACTGTTTTTGGTCCAAGACCAAGAAGTTATTCTTTCAAATTAAACAAAAACTTAAAAAGATTAGCTCGTAAATCAGCTTTATCTATTAAGGCAAAAGAGTCTAATTTGATTGTTGTAGAAGACTTCAGTTTCGAAGCTCCAAACACTAAAAATTTCATTAACGTATTGAAAGCTTTAGGGTTAGAAAATAAAAAATCTTTATTTGTGTTGGGCGATTCAAATAAAAATGTATATTTGTCGTCACGTAATTTAAAGGCTTCTTCAGTTGTAAGTTCTTCAGAATTAAGCACTTACACTATTTTGAATACAAATAGTTTAGTTGTTTTAGAAGGTGCGATTGGAGAAATTGAAGAAAATTTAAGTAAATAATTAAGGTTATGAGTATCATTATTAAACCTATTATAACTGAAAAAATAACCAAACTTGGTGAGGTTTTTAACCGTTTCGGCTTTGTAGTAGAAAAGACAGCTAACAAAATTCAAATCAAAAATGCGGTTGAGGCTGCTTATGGTGTGAGTGTTGTTGAAGTTAATACTATGAATTACAGAGCTAACAGATCGGTAAAATACACTAAAAGTGGTTTGATCAGTGGTAAAACAAATGCTTACAAGAAAGCAATTGTACAAGTAAAAGAAGGTGAAACAATAGATTTTTATAATAATATCTAATAGAACATGTCAGTTAGAAAATTAAAACCTATTACCCCGGGTCAGCGATTTAGAGTTGTGAATAGCTTTGACACTATTACAACTGATAAGCCGGAACGCTCTTTGTTAGCGCCGAAAAAAAACTCTGGAGGTAGAAATAGTCAAGGAAAAATGACCATGCGTTATATGGGCGGTGGTCACAAGAACTAAAGATGGAGTTCCAGCTACAGTTAAAACAATCGAATACGATCCGAACCGTTCAGCTTTTATTTCATTATTAGCGTATGCTGATGGTGCAAAAACTTATGTTATTGCACAAAATGGATTACAAGTTGGGCAAACTTTAGTTTCAGGTCCAGATGCGTCTCCAGAAATTGGAAATGCGATGCCTTTAAGTAAAATTCCTCTAGGAACTGTAATTTCATGTATTGAATTACGTCCAGGTCAAGGTGCTGTTATTGCACGTTCGGCAGGAACTTTTGCTCAATTAATGGCAAGAGATGGAAAATATGCTACTATTAAAATGCCTTCAGGTGAAACAAGATTAATTTTGTTAACTTGTTCGGCTACAATTGGAGCTGTTTCTAACTCTGATCATCAATTAGTTGTATCAGGAAAAGCTGGTAGATCTAGATGGTTAGGTAGAAGACCGAGAACAAGACCAGTAGCAATGAACCCAGTTGATCACCCAATGGGTGGTGGTGAAGGACGCTCTTCAGGAGGTCATCCACGTTCAAGAAAAGGTTTACCAGCTAAAGGTTATAGAACTCGTTCTAAAGTTAACCCGAGTAACAAGTATATTGTAGAACGTAGAAAGAAATAATATAAGATATGGCACGTTCATTAAAAAAAGGACCTTATGTTCACTATAAATTGGATAAAAAAGTTCAAGATAATGTAGAGAAAGATAGTAAAGCTGTGATCAAAACTTGGTCAAGAGCATCTATGATTACTCCAGATTTCGTTGGGCAAACTATCGCAGTTCATAATGGTCGTCAATTTGTACCTGTTTACGTTACTGAAAACATGGTAGGACATAAATTAGGAGAATTTTCACCAACTAGATCTTTTAGAGGTCATGCAGGTGCAAAAAATAAAGGTAAAAAATAAGAGGCATGGGAGTTCGTAAAAGAGAAACAGCAGATGCGAGAAAAGAGGCTAATAAGTCTATCGCTTTCGCAAAATTGAATAACTGCCCTACTTCACCTAGAAAAATGCGCATCGTTGCAGATTTAGTAAGAGGTCAGAAGGTAGAATTAGCTCTTAATATTTTAAGATTTAATAGTAAAGAAGCTTCTAATAAACTTGAAAAACTTTTGTTGTCAGCTATTGCTAACTGGCAAGCTAAAAATGCAGAAGCGAGTTTAGAAGATGCAGGCTTAATCGTTAAAGAGATCAGAGTTGATGGTGGTGCTATGTTGAAAAGACTTAGACCAGCACCTCAAGGTCGCGCTCATAGAATAAGAAAGCGTTCTAATCACGTTACAATCGTATTAGGATCTAATAATAACACACAAAGTAATTAATAAACAGTATGGGACAAAAGACAAATCCAATTGGAAATAGACTTGGTATCATCAGAGGATGGGACTCAAACTGGTATGGTGGAAATGACTACGGTGATAAAATCGCTGAAGACTACAAAATCAGAAAGTACATCCATGCACGTTTATCAAAAGCTAGTGTATCTAAGATAATTATCGAGAGAACTTTAAAACTTGTAACCGTTACTATCACTACTGCTAGACCTGGTATTATTATCGGAAAAGGTGGTCAAGAGGTAGACAAGTTAAAAGAAGAACTTAAGAAAATTACAGATAAAGAAGTTCAAATCAATATTTTTGAAATCAAAAGACCTGAGTTAGATGCTTATTTAGTAGCTAACAGTATTGCACGTCAAATTGAAAACAGAATCTCATACAGAAGAGCTATTAAAATGGCTATTTCTGCTGCAATGAGAATGAATTCTGAAGGAATTAAAGTGTTGATTTCTGGTCGTTTGAACGGTGCTGAAATGGCGCGTTCTGAAGGTTTTAAAGATGGTAGAATTCCTTTGTCAACTTTCAGAGCTGATATTGATTATGCATTGGCTGAAGCTCATACTACTTATGGTAGAATGGGAATCAAAGTATGGATAATGAAAGGTGAGGTTTATGGTAAAAGAGATCTTTCTCCGTTAGTAGGTATGGACAAACAAAAGTCTAAATCTGCAGGATCTGGAAAAGGTAAACCAAACAGAAGCAAAAGAAAGTAATTTTTTAAACTAAAGAAAAATGTTACAGCCTAAAAGAACAAAATACCGTAAGGTACAAAAAGGTAGAATGAAAGGTAACTCTCAAAGAGGGCATGAACTTTCAAATGGAATGTTTGGAATTAAATCTGTACATGAAAATGGAATGTTCTTGACTTCTCGTCAAATCGAAGCAGCTCGTATTGCTGCTACTCGTTATATGAAAAGAGAGGGACAATTATGGATTAAAATATTTCCAGATAAGCCTATTACTAAAAAACCTCTTGAAGTACGTATGGGTAAAGGTAAAGGTGCAGTTGAATATTGGGCTGCAGTTGTTAAGCCAGGAAAAATTATGTTTGAAGTTGGTGGAGTTCCACTTTCTGTTGCAAAAGAGGCATTACGTCTTGCTGCTCAAAAACTTCCTGTAAAAACTAAGTTTGTCGTTGCTAGAGATTTTCAAGCATAATCTAAATTTATTATGAAACAATCAGAAATAAAAGATCTATCTGCAGTAGAATTGCAAGAGAAGCTTAGTCAATTAAAGAAAACGTATGCTGATTTAAAAGCAGCTCACACGATTTCTCCAATTGAGAATCCTCTTCAAATAAGAATTATTAGAAGAGCTGTAGCTAGAATTGCTACAGAGTTAACTAAAAGAGAGTTACAATAATTGTATTCTGCTGAAAGATGGAAAAAAGAAATTTAAGAAAAGAAAGAGTTGGTGTTGTTACTAGTAACAAAATGGAGAAATCTATTGTTGTTTCAGAAACAAAAAGAGTAAAACACCCTATGTATGGTAAGTTCGTGTTGAAAACGAAGAAATACGTTGCACACGACGAAACAAACGACTGTAACATTGGAGATACTGTAAGAATTAGCGAAACGCGTCCTTTAAGTAAATCTAAATGTTGGAGATTAGTTGAAATCATTGAAAGAGCTAAGTAATTATGGTACAACAAGAATCAAGATTAAAAGTAGCAGATAACACAGGAGCAAAAGAAGTTTTGACTATCCGTGTTTTAGGAGGAACGAAACGTCGTTATGCCTCTGTTGGAGATAAAATTGTAGTTTCTGTTAAAGATGCTACTCCAAACGGTAACGTAAAAAAAGGAGCAGTTTCTACAGCAGTAGTTGTACGTACAAAGAAAGAAGTGAGAAGAGCTGACGGATCATATATCCGTTTTGATGATAACGCTTGTGTTTTGTTAAATGCAACTGGTGAAATGAGAGGAACTCGTGTTTTTGGACCAGTAGCAAGAGAACTTCGTGAAAATAAATTCATGAAAATTGTATCATTAGCGCCTGAGGTGCTTTAATATCTAAAATGATGACAAAGCTAAAAATTAAATCTGGAGATGTAGTAAAAGTTATTGCTGGAGACCATAAAGGTTCAGAAGGTAAAGTTTTACGCGTTATCCGTGATAAAAATAAAGCGGTAGTTGAAGGTGTAAACATGGTTTCTAAACATACGAAACCAAGTGCTAAAAACCCTCAAGGAGGTATCGTTAAGAAAGAGGCTCCAATGCATATTTCTAACTTGTCTTTAATTGATCCTAAATCAAAAGAGGCAACTAAAGTTGGATTTAAAGTTGAAGGAGATAAGAAAATCAGATTTTCAAAGAAATCTAATCAAGTATTATAGTAATGGCTTATATACCTAGATTAAAAGAAGAATATAAGAGTAGAGTAATCTCTGCTCTTACAGAAGAATTCGGTTACAAAAACGTAATGCAAGTTCCAAAACTTGAAAAAATCGTTGTAAGCCGTGGAGTTGGTGCAGCAGTATCTGACAAAAAATTAGTTGATTATGCTGTAGAAGAAATGACTAAAATTACTGGTCAATTAGCAGTAGCTACTATTTCTAAGAAAGACGTTGCGTCTTTTAAATTAAGAAAAGGTATGCCAATTGGTGCTAAAGTAACTTTACGTGGTGAAAGAATGTATGAGTTTTTAGACAGACTTATTACTTCATCTTTGCCTTCAGTAAGAGACTTTGGTGGAATTAAAGCTACTGGTTTTGATGGTAGAGGTAATTACAACTTAGGAGTTTTAGAGCAAATCATTTTCCCAGAAATTGATATTGATAAAATTAATAGAATTTCAGGTTTTGATATTACTTTTGTAACATCTGCAAATACAGATACAGAAGCTAAAGCATTATTAACTGAACTAGGTTTACCTTTTAAAAAGAACTAAGATATGGCTAAAGAATCAATGAAAGCCCGCGAGGTTAAAAGACAAGCAACTGTAGATAAATATGCTGAAAAGAGAGAAGCTTTAAAAAAAGCTGGAGACTATGATGCATTACAAAAATTACCTAAAAATGCTTCTCCAGTACGTTTACACAATCGTTGTAAATTAACTGGAAGACCAAGAGGGTATATGAGACAATTTGGAATTTCTCGTGTAACTTTTCGTGAAATGGCTAACCAAGGATTAATTCCTGGAGTTAAAAAAGCATCTTGGTAATTTCATAAAAAGTTATTACTTTTGCAATCCAAAAAATAATTTAATTGATTAAAGGTTCAGGAAGCGAGTGCTTCCTGAAAACCGTAATCGCAAATTTATACATATGTATACAGATCCAATTGCCGATTATCTAACAAGAGTTAGAAATGCAGTAGCTGCTAACCACAAAGTGGTTGAAATTCCTGCTTCTAACCTTAAAAAAGAAATCACAAAGATTTTATTCGATCAAGGATATATCTTAAGTTACAAATTTGAAGAGAACTCTGTTCAAGGGACTATCAAAATTGCTCTTAAATATGATAAAGAGACTAAAGAGTCTGTTATCAAGGATATCCAAAGAATTAGTAAACCAGGTTTACGTAAATATTCAGGTTCTTCTACTTTACCTAGAATCTTAAATGGTTTAGGTATTGCTATCGTTTCTACATCTAAAGGTGTAATGACGGGTAAGCAAGCAAAACAACTTAACGTTGGTGGAGAAGTTATTTGTTACGTATATTAATAAAAAGACGAAAGAATGTCAAGAATAGGTAAAAATCCAATTGCAATACCAGCAGGAGTAACTGTAGAAGTGAAAGATGCTGTTGTTACAGTAAAAGGAAAATTAGGCGAGCTTTCTCAGGAATTTTCTGATGTTGCGGTTAAAATTGAAGATAACAATGTTATCGTTGAGCGTTCATCTGATCAAAAAAATGAGCGAGCGAAACACGGACTTTATCGTTCTCTTATAAACAATATGATTATAGGAGTATCTGAAGGTTTTACAAAATCATTAGAATTAGTTGGTGTTGGTTATAGAGCATCTAATCAAGGTCAAAAACTTGATTTAGCTTTAGGATTTTCACACAATATAATTTTAAATATTGTACCAGAAGTTCAAGTGGAAACTATATCTGAAAAAGGTAAGAATCCAATAGTAAAATTATCATCATTTGACAAACAATTATTAGGTCAAGTTTCTGCTAAAATCAGAGGTTTCCGTAAACCAGAACCTTACAAAGGTAAAGGAGTTAAGTTTGTAGGTGAAGTATTAAGAAGAAAAGCAGGTAAATCAGCTTAAAAATTAAGACTATGTCATTAACAAAAACTGAAAGAAGACAGAGAATAAAATTCAGAATTAGAAAGACTGTTAGCGGTACTCCTGCTCAGCCAAGACTTTCTGTATTTAGATCTAATAAAGAAATCTATGCGCAAGTAATAGATGATGTAAACGGTGTAACACTAGTTGCTGCATCTTCACGTGAAAGTGAAGTTGTAAAAGGTACAAACGTTGAAACTGCTAATGCAGTTGGAAAATTAGTTGCTGAAAGAGCGCTTAAAGCTGGTATCAACACAATATCTTTCGATAGAGGAGGATATTTATATCATGGACGTGTAAAATCATTAGCTGAAGGAGCTAGAGAAGCAGGACTTAAATTCTAAGAAATTATGTATCAAAATTATAAAAACGTAGAACTAGTTAAACCAGGAGGTCTTGATTTAAAAGATCGTTTGGTTAATGTAAACCGTGTAACTAAAGTTACTAAGGGAGGTAGAGCATTTGGTTTTTCTGCAATTGTAGTAGTTGGAGATGAGCATGGTGTTGTAGGTCATGGTTTAGGAAAATCTAAAGACGTATCTGAAGCAATTGCTAAGGCAGTTGAAGATGCAAAGAAAAATTTAGTTAGAATTCCTTTATATGGTCATACTGTACCTCACGAACAAAAAGGAAAATTTGGTGGAGCTAGAGTTAATTTAATGCCTGCATCGCATGGTACCGGAGTAATTGCTGGTGGTGCTGTACGTTCGGTATTAGAGTCTGTAGGGATTCATGATGTATTATCAAAATCTCAAGGTTCTTCAAATCCTCATAACGTTGTAAAAGCTACTTTTGATGCTTTATTACAAATGAGAAGTGCTGCAACAGTTGCAAAACAAAGAGGTCTTTCTCTAGATAAAGTATTTAAAGGATAAAATTCAAGGAAAAATGGCAAAAATATTAGTAAAACAAGTAAGAAGTAAAATCAACTGTCCTCTTGATCAAAAGAGAACATTGGAAGCTTTAGGTCTTCGTAAAATGGGACAAGTTGTTGCGCATGATGCAAATCCTGCTATCCTTGGAATGGTAAATAAAGTTAAACACTTAGTTTCTGTAGAAGAAACTAAATAATAATATTCGTTATGAATTTAAGTAACTTACAACCGGCTGAAGGGTCAACACATAACCAAAATAAAAGATTAGGTAGAGGAGAAGGTTCTGGTAAAGGTGGTACTGCATCTCGTGGTCACAAAGGAGCAAAATCTCGTTCTGGTTATTCAAAGAAAATTGGTTTTGAAGGAGGGCAAATGCCACTTCAAAGACGTGTTCCTAAGTTTGGTTTCAAAAATATCAACAGAAAAGAGTACCAAGGTGTTAACCTTGATACGATTCAAATGTTAGTAGATAACGGAGTAATAACTGATACACTAGATTTTTCAGTATTGGTTGAAACTCGTTTAGCTACAAAAAATAGCTTAGTAAAGATTTTAGGAAGAGGTGAGCTAAAAACTAAATTAAAAGTAAGTGCTCACAAATTTACTGCAACTGCAAAAGCCGCTATCGAAGCAGCTGGTGGAGAAGTAGTAAGTTTATAATCTAATTAGTAAAATGAAGAAATTTATAGATTCATTAGTCAATGTTTGGAAAATAGAAGAGTTAAGAAGTAAGATTACTTTTACTTTACTTATCTTACTTGCGTATCGTTTTGGTGCTCAAGTAACTCTTCCGGGTATTGATGCTACTCAATTAGGAAACCTTACAAATCAAACTGACGAAGGTATTGGTTGGTTAATTAATGTGTTTACAGGAGGTGCGTTTTCGCAGGCTTCTGTATTTGCATTGGGTATTATGCCGTATATTTCAGCATCTATTGTTGTTCAGTTAATGGGAATTGCTGTTCCTTATTTACAAAAACTTCAAAAAGATGGTGAAAGTGGTAGAAAGAAAATCAACCAGATTACAAGATGGTTAACTATCCTTATTACTCTTGTACAAGCGCCAGGTTATATTTATAACCTTAATACAACTTTACCAAGTGAAGCGTTTGTTCCTGAGTTTTTCTCAATCTTTTTCTTATCAATTTCTGTACTTATATTAGTTACAGGGACGATATTTGCAATGTGGTTAGGTGAAAAAATTACTGATAAAGGTATTGGTAATGGTATCTCATTATTAATTATGGTGGGAATTATTGCTAGAATGCCTCAGTCATTTATTCAAGAAGTTACTTCTAGAACAACACAAGCTAATGGAGGTGTTATGATGATTGTATTAGAACTTATTTTATGGTTCTTAGTTATTATAGCATGTATTTTATTAGTTATGGCAATGAGAAAAGTTCCTGTGCAATATGCAAGAAGAACTGTTTCTGGAGAATTTGAAGAAGATTCAATGGGAGGGTCTAGACAATTTATTCCTTTAAAGCTTAATGCATCTGGTGTAATGCCAATTATATTTGCGCAAGCTATAATGTTTATACCTGCTGCGGTTTCTGGCTTAGCAAAAGAGTCAGATACGGCACAGTCATTAGCGGGAATGTTTAACGATCCATTTGGATTAGTATATAATATAGTATTTGCTTTGTTAATAATAATTTTTACGTATTTTTACACCGCAATTACTGTACCAACAAATAAAATGGCTGATGATTTAAAGAGATCAGGTGGTTTTATTCCTGGTTTTCGCCCTGGTGTTGAAACAGGAGATTACCTAGATAAAATTATGTCTTTAATCACTTTTCCCGGTTCTCTATTCTTGGCAATTATAGCAGTATTACCTGCTGTTGTTGTTAGTTTATTAGGAGTTCAAGGAGCTTGGGGTTATTTTTATGGAGGAACATCATTATTGATTATGGTCGGAGTTGCAATTGATACAATTCAGCAAATTAATTCATACTTGTTAAATAGACATTATGATGGTTTGATGAAAAGTGGTAAAAATAGAAAAGCAGTAGCTTAATATTTATGGCAAAACAATCAGCAATAGAACAAGACGGATCAATAATCGAAGCATTATCAAATGCTATGTTTCGTGTTGAGTTAGAGAATGGACATATAGTAATCGCTCATATTTCTGGAAAAATGCGTATGCATTATATAAAATTATTACCAGGAGATAAGGTAAAACTTGAAATGAGCCCTTACGATTTGTCTAAAGCAAGAATTACATATAGATACTAAAGCTATTAAAATGAAAGTAAGAGCATCAGTTAAAAAGAGAAGTGCCGAGTGCATTATTGTGCGTAGAAAAGGAAGATTATACGTTATTAACAAAAAGAATCCTAGATTTAAACAAAGACAAGGATAATTATGGCTAGAATTGCAGGGGTAGATATACCTAAACAAAAAAGAGGAGTTATCGCATTAACCTATATCTTTGGAATAGGTGCTAGTAGAGCTAAAGAGATTTTAGCTAAAGCTAATGTAAGCGAAGATAAAAAAGTTCAAGATTGGAATGATGATGAAATCAGCGGAATTCGTGATGCTGTTTCTTATTTCAAAATTGAAGGAGAATTACGTTCAGAAATTCAATTAAACATTAAACGTTTAATGGACATTGGATGTCAAAGAGGTATTCGTCATAGAGCTGGACTTCCGTTAAGAGGTCAAAGAACTAAGAATAACTCTAGAACTAGAAAAGGGAAAAGAAAAACTGTTGCTAACAAGAAAAAAGCAACTAAATAATAAGTAAGTATGGCTAAAGCAACAGCAAAAAAACGTAAAGTTATCGTTGAATCAACTGGAGAAGCTCATGTTAGTGCTACTTTTAATAATATCATTATTTCTTTAACTAATAAGAAAGGTGAAGTTATTTCTTGGTCTTCAGCAGGTAAAATGGGTTTCAGAGGTTCTAAAAAGAATACTCCATATGCAGCACAGTTAGCATCTGAAGATTGTTCAAAAGTAGCTCTTGAAGCTGGACTTAAAAAAGTAAAAGTTTACGTTAAAGGTCCAGGTAACGGTAGAGAATCTGCTATTCGTTCTATCCACAATAGTGGTATCGAAGTAACAGAAATTATCGACGTTACTCCAATGCCTCATAATGGATGTAGACCTCCAAAGAGAAGAAGAGTTTAGTCAATTATTTGATTATATTTGCACTCTTAAAAAAATAATATTTAGTATAACCTAGGTAGGTTTACGATTATCGAAGGATTTATTTAGACCTGAATTCATAATCCCTACCTTAATTTAATTTGAAATGGCAAGATATACTGGTCCAAAAACTAAAATTGCTCGTAAATTTGGCGAAGCAATATTCGGAGAAGACAAAGCCTTCGAAAAAAGAAATTACCCACCTGGTCAACATGGTTTGGCTAAAAGAAGAGGTAAAAAATCTGAATATGCTGTTCAGTTAATGGAGAAGCAAAAAGCTAAATATACTTATGGTATTTTAGAAAAGCAATTCAGAAACTTATACAAAAAAGCTGCTGCAGCTTCTGGTGTAACAGGTGAAATTTTACTTCAATTATGTGAATCTCGTTTAGATAATGTGGTTTATAGAATGGGAGTTGCTCCTTCTCGTAGAGCTGCCCGTCAAATTGTGTCTCATAGACATATTACAGTTAATGGAGAATTAGTAAACGTTCCTTCATACCACTTAAAAGCTGGAGATAAAGTTGCTGTTAGAGCTAAATCTAAATCTTTAGAGTCAATTGCTAATTCTTTAGCAAATGCTTCTCAGGTATACGAATGGATTACTTGGAATAACGATACTATGGAAGGTACTTATGTTGCTGTTCCTCAAAGATTACAAATTCCAGAAAACATTAAAGAGCAACTAATCGTTGAGTTGTATAACAAATAAAAACTGACATTAGTCGAATTATGGCATTATTTAATTTTCAAAAGCCCGATAAAGTTATCATGATCGATTCAACCGATTTTGAAGGTAAATTCGAATTTAGACCTTTAGAACCTGGTTACGGATTGACTGTTGGTAATGCATTAAGAAGAGTTTTGCTTTCTTCTTTAGAAGGATACGCTATTACATCTGTTAGAATGGAAGGAGTTGAACACGAATTCTCTACTATTTCAGGTGTTGTAGAAGATGTTACAGAAATTATCTTAAATCTTAAACAAGTTCGTTTTAAAAGACAAATTGAAGATATTGATAATGAATCTGTTTCTATTTCTTTAACTAATAAAGAGCAGATAACTGCTGGAGATTTCCAAAAATTTATTTCTGGTTTTCAAGTTTTAAACCCAGATTTAGTTATTTGTAATTTAGACAGCAAAACAACTATCAACATGGAACTTTCTATCGAAAAAGGTAGAGGATATGTTCCTGCAGAAGAAAACAAAAAAGCAAATGCACCTATAGGTACAATTTATACTGACTCTATTTACACCCCAGTAAAAAATGTTAAGTATTCAATTGAGAATTTCCGTGTGGAGCAAAAAACTGATTATGAAAAATTAGTTTTTGAAATCCAAACTGATGGTTCTATTCACCCTAAAGATGCTTTAACTGAAGCAGCTAAAACGTTGATTCACCACTTTATGTTGTTTTCTGATGAAAGAATTACACTTGAGGCTGATGAAATTGCTCAAACAGAATCATATGATGAGGAGTCATTACATATGAGACAATTATTGAAAACTAAATTAGTTGATATGGATTTGTCTGTTAGAGCATTAAATTGTTTAAAAGCGGCTGAAGTAGATACGTTAGGAGACTTAGTTTCTTTCAACAAGAATGATTTAATGAAGTTTAGAAACTTTGGTAAAAAGTCTCTTACAGAACTTGATGAATTGGTTGCGGCTAAAAATCTTTCTTTTGGAATGGATTTAAGTAAATATAAATTAGATAAAGAATAAATTACTTCATATTTTGCTCTCCATAGCGGATTGCAGCAAGATGAAGGTTAAATAGTTAGTCATGAGACACGGAAAAAAATTCAACCATTTAAGTAGACAATCAAGTCACAGAAAAGCTATGTTAGCTAATATGGCTTGTTCGTTAATAGAACACAAGCGTATTAACACAACTGTTGCTAAAGCTAAAGCTTTAAAAATGTTTGTTGAGCCTCTTGTAACAAAATCTAAAGAAGACACTACTCATAATAGACGTATTGTTTTCTCTAAATTAAGAGACAAATATGCTGTTACTGAATTGTTTAGAGAAGTAGCTGCTAAAGTTGCTGATCGTCCAGGTGGATACACTCGTATCATTAAATTAGGTAATCGTTTAGGAGATAATGCTGATATGGCAATGATCGAATTAGTAGATTTCAATACAATTTATACAGCTGGTAAAAAAGAAGTTAAGAAAACTACACGTCGTGGTAAGAAAAAAGCAGATGCTGCTCCTGAAGCTCCAGCTGCCGATGCTTCTGAAAACACTGATACAGCAGAATAATCATGATAATTTGATTACATATAAAAAAAGGATAAACAATGTTTATCCTTTTTTTATATACCATAATTTCAATTTTTAATTTAAATTTGCACAATCAACAACAACACACAATGAAATACATTAATCGCTCACAAGCTTTATTACTGTTAAAAGACGGTACTATTTTTTATGGTAAATCAATTGGTATAAAAGGTAAAACATTTGGAGAAGTTGCCTTTAACACTGGAACAACGGGTTATCAAGAAATTTTTACCGACCCGTCTTATTTTGGTCAAATTATGGTTACTACCAACGCTCATATTGGAAATTATGGGGTTAACCAAGAGGAAGTAGAATCAGAATCGGTAAAAATATCTGGTTTAGTCTGTAAGAATTTTAGTTTTAATTACTCTAGAGTTAATGCAGAACAGAGTTTGTATGATTATTTAGAAAAAGAGAATTTAATCGTGATTTCTGATGTTGATACAAGAGCATTAGTGAGTTATATTAGAGATAATGGTGCTATGAATGCTATAATTTGTACAGATGGCACTCCAGTTGAACAACTAATGAAAGATTTTGATGCTGTTCCAGATATGAAAGGATTGGAGTTGGCATCAAAAGTATCTACGAAGGAACCTTATTTTTACGGAAATGAAAATTCAAAGTATAAAATATCTGCTTTAGATTTAGGAATTAAAACAAACATATTAAGAAACTTAGCTTCAAGAGATTGTTATATTAAAGTTTTCCCATATGATGCTACTTATAACGATATGAAATCATTTTCTCCTGATGGGTATTTTCTTTCTAATGGCCCAGGTGATCCTGAGCCTTTAATAAGTGCTCAACAAGTAGCTAGAGAAATTATGAATGAGAATAAACCTTTGTTTGGGATTTGTCTAGGACATCAAGTTATTGCTTTGGCAAATGGTGTTTCAACGTATAAGATGTTTAACGGACATAGAGGAATAAATCATCCTGTTAAAAATATAATTACAGGAAAAGGGGAAATTACTTCTCAAAATCATGGTTTTGCAGTAAATAGAGAAGAGTTAGAAGCACATCCCGATTTAGAAATTACACATTTACATTTAAATGATAATACTGTTGCTGGAATGCATTCTAAATCTAAAAATTGTTTTTCAGTACAATATCACCCAGAAGCAAACCCTGGACCACATGATTCAACTTATTTGTTTGATCAGTTTATAGAAAATATCAATTCATTAAAAAATTAAAATATACGAAATGAGTATCATTATTAAAATTCACGCAAGACAGATTCTGGATTCTAGAGGTAACCCAACTATAGAAGTTGATGTGATTACAGAAAATGGAACTTTAGGAAGGGCTGCTGTACCAAGTGGTGCTTCGACTGGTGAACATGAAGCTGTAGAGTTAAGAGATGGTGGTAAGGAGTTTATGGGTAAAGGTGTTCGTAAGGCTATTGAGAATGTAAATATTACTATAGCAAATGAATTGTTAGGGACTTCAGTTTTTGAGCAAAATGCTATCGATAAAATAATGATTGATTTAGATGGAACGCCAAATAAATCTAAATTAGGAGCAAATGCAATTCTTGGCGTTTCTTTAGCTGTTGCTAAAGCTGCAGCGAATGAGTTAGGAATGCCTTTATATAGATATGTTGGTGGGGTTTCTGCAAATACTTTGCCTTTGCCAATGATGAATATCATAAATGGAGGTTCTCATTCAGATGCACCAATTGCTTTTCAGGAGTTTATGATTATGCCCGTAAAAGCGAAAAGCTTTACTCATGCAATGCAAATGGGAACAGAAATTTTCCATAATTTAAAGAAAGTTTTACACGATAGAAATTTATCAACTGCAGTTGGAGATGAAGGTGGTTTTGCTCCAAATTTATCTGGTGGAACTGAAGATGCATTAGATTCTATTAAATTGGCAGTTGAAAATGCAGGATATGCATTTGGAGATGATATCATGATTGCATTAGATTGTGCTTCTGCTGAATTTTATGTAAACGGGAAATATGATTATTCTAAATTTGAGGGAGAAACGGGTAAAGTTAGAACTTCTCAAGAGCAAGCTGAATATTTAGCAGAATTGACTAAAAAGTATCCAATTATTTCAATTGAAGATGGAATGGATGAAAATGATTGGGAAGGTTGGAAAATTTTAACTGATTTAGTTGGAGATAAAGTACAATTAGTTGGTGATGATTTATTTGTTACTAATGTGGAAAGATTGTCTAGAGGAATTAATAAAGGAATTGCAAATTCAATCTTAATTAAAGTGAATCAAATAGGTACTTTAACAGAAACGATTGCTGCTGTAAACATGGCGCATAATGCAGGTTATACTTCTGTTATGTCGCACCGTTCGGGTGAAACAGAAGATTATACAATTGCTGATTTAGCTGTAGCTTTAAACTGCGGACAAATAAAAACAGGTTCAGCTTCTCGTTCGGATAGGATGTCAAAATACAATCAGTTGTTAAGAATTGAAGAAGAATTGAATGAAGTTGCTTATTTTCCTGGCGCAAATGCGTTTAAGGTAAAAAAATAACTTTTTTAAATATATTTAAAGCCTGCTAATATTTAGTTATTAGTAGGTTTTTTTATTTAAAGTAATTAACAATAAATTATTGTCAATTACTTTAAAATTAAATTAATATTCGTTAAATTCGCAAAGTTCATAAAATTTTAAAAATACATTTAGTAAATATGTCAAAAACTGCAATATTAGAGCTAGATGGCAAAAAGTACGAGTTCCCTGTTTACGTAGGAACTGAAAATGAAGTTGCTATCGATATAGAAAAGTTGCGTGGAGCAACAGGTGCAATCACAATTGACCCAGGTTATAAAAATACTGGTTCATGTAATAGTGAAATTACTTTTTTAGATGGTGAAGAAGGGATATTGCGTTATAGAGGATATTCAATTGAAGAGTTGGCTGATAAATCAAACTTCTTAGAAGTTTCTTATTTATTAGTTTTTGGTCAATTACCAAGTGCTTCTCAATTAGAGAAATTTGAAAATGACATAAGGAAATATACTTTAGTTAATGAGGAAATGAAAACTATCTTGGAAGGTTTTCCTAAAACAGCGCATCCGATGGGTGTTCTTTCTTCTTTGACAAGTGCATTAACAGCTTTTAACCCTACGCCGGTAAATGTTGATAATGAAAAAGAATTATATGATGCGGTTTGTAAAACTATGGGGAAATTCATGGTTATTGCAACTTGGACATATAGAAGAAGAATGGGGTATCCTTTAAATTATTATGATAATACAAAAGGATATGTGGAAAATTTCATGCGATTAATGTTTGAAATTCCTACTGGGCCTTATAAAATGGATCAAAAGGTTGTTGCTGCCTTGGATAAATTATTTATTCTTCATGCAGATCATGAACAAAACTGCTCTACATCTACAGTTAGGATAGTTGGTTCTTCTCATGCTGGATTGTTTGCTTCAATTTCTGCAGGTGTTTCTGCATTATGGGGGCCATTACATGGAGGTGCTAATCAAGCAGTTTTAGAAATGTTACAAGAAATTCACGATAATGGTGGAGATGTTGATAAATATGTTTTAAAAGCAAAAGATAAAGAAGACCCATTTCGTTTAATGGGATTCGGACACAGAGTTTATAAAAACTTCGATCCAAGAGCTACTATTATTAAAAAAGCAGCAGATGATGTTT